>CAZZPD010000001.1:0-95383 GCA_964655885.1 uncultured Candidatus Izemoplasmatales bacterium
CCATATTCTCACCTCAGCATAAATATTTTACCTATTTTTATATTTTTTTGCAAGACAATTTTTAACCTCTCAAAAAAACTACACATTTTCAATGATACACAACCCTACACAATTATCCAATTCATGAGATAAACTGATAAATAATTTCATATCATTGTATGTTGGAGATTTTACAAATGGTCTTCCTAATTCATCATTTAAAATCGTGATTTTTTTCATTGTAATTTTATATTTTGTTGAACCAATTGCTTTAATGATTGCTTCTTTTATAGAAAATCTTCCAGCTAAATATTCCAAGCGTCTTTTTTCTAATTTTATTTCACTAAATACTTTAAATTCTTCTTCGCTTAAAATCTTTGAGGCTAATTCTAATTTGATTCTAGATATCTTCAAGATATCAATCCCTACACCGGCTATCATTTTAACGCCTCTTCTATTTGAATCTTATTAGCTAAATCCTTTATTGATCTAAATCTGTGATTTAAAGCAGATTTTGATATTTGTTTGTCATAATGTTCTAATGATGCATAACTTAATTCTAATAACGTTGAATCTGGATATTTCTTTCTTAAGAAGATTGCTTCTTCCATACTCTTAGAAATATTTTTCTTATATTTCTTTTCAATAATTTCTATATGTTCTAATTGTCTTTTGGCTGCATCTAATGCTTTTTTTTCATTAGCAATATCACAATTGATAACTCGATTAATTGAATTCTTAAAATCTCTTTTAATTCTTGAATCTTCAAACTCAAATAAAGAATTTGAAGCGCCTACTACTCTTAGAAAATCCGCGATTCTTTCTGCTTCTTTTATGTATGCAATATACCCTCTTTTGTTTTTAGCTACTTTAGTATTTAAATTAAAATAATTAGCTAATTCCTTAATTATATTTGCTTGAACTTCTGAAAATGCTTGGATTTCCAAATGATATGCACTTGTTTCTGGTGAATTAATTGATCCCGTTGCTAAAAACGCTCCTCTTAAGTAGGCTTTCTTACAACATTCTTTTTCTATCAGTGATTCATCAACGTCTTGAAAGAATATTGCATGGTCATTTATTAAAGATAAGTCCCTCAATAAAAAATTTGCTTTATCATTAATTTTAACAATAAATTGATCGTGTTTCCCAAGTCTTTTAATTTCTTTCTTCATTATTGTAAGATTGATATCATATAAAGATTTAGCAATAAATACAAATCTTCTAACAACTGCATTATTTGTGCTAGTAAAAACTAGATTTAAACCAGAACTATTCATTTCGATAGATCCGCTTATATGCAATAAAGCTGATAATTCAGCTTTGTTACAACAATCTAGTTGTTTTATACTTTGTAACTCGGTTTTTATTGTTTTTGAAAATGACATCAAATCACTCCATTATTCTTCTGTTTCTTTTGCTTTATCTTTTTTATATCCAAAATAGCCAGGTACAGTTGCGTATGTTTTGTCTTTTCTGGTTAATCTTATAAATACAGATAATCCAATACCTAATAAAATCATAATTACGGACGTTACAATAGCTGATTTCATCGTAATACCAAATATATCAAACGTCAACGGGTCTGTTCTTAATGTTTCTATAAATATTCTTAATCCCCCATACCAAATTAAATAGAATGATAACAATTCACCAAAATGAATTTTCTTACATCTACGTAAAACTAACATGATCAAAAATCCTATAATATTCACACTGGATTCATAAAAGAAAGTCGGGTGGTAAAAACCTGTAAATTCTTCAGTAGAAACCGAATGTAATCCTCTAACAATATACATATTATTAACAATAAAAGATGGCAAGTGTAATGTGTTTTTTAAAAAGTTGTACTGTGCTTCTAATGTTAAATTCATTTGTCCAGCAACATTTACTCCACCCACAATACCACCATGAGCTTCTTGATTGAAAAAGTTTCCCCATCTACCACTTGCTTGAGCAATGATAAATCCTATCGCTACTAAATCCAATACTTTATATATATCAATTTTTCTAATTCTACAGTATATGAATGCACAAATAATAGCAACTGCAAACGCCCCATGAATAGCTAACCCTGATAACCCAAAAGAACTAAAGTCTAAGGTTCCGGTTCTAAATCCTAACATTCTTAATAAAGAAGGAAAGAATCCACCGTATGCAAATGAATTCCATTCAAAAGCAACATACCAAAGTCTAGCTCCTAAGATTGCCACAGGAACAATCCATAAGAATCCATCTAATAATTTATCTTTATCAATTCCGGTTCTTTTAGCTTCTCTTAGCCCCAAGAATAAAGCAATCATAATACCCATAATAATAAAGAATGAATACATAACAATTGATCTGTCACCAATTGTTATCAGTCTATTATCTAATGTATAAATGGCTTCTATTGTAGTATCTCTATCAATTGAATCAAATTCACTTTCAAACATTGACCATCTTGTAAAGTATTGAGCGCTATCTGTTTCTTTAAAATAATCTGGGTCTTCGGGAGGAAGAATCTCACATACTTCTCCTACAGTACAATCTACCGTTTTTAATACTGTACCATCATAATCTACAAAAGAAACTGTATAAGAATCGGTTGCTGGTACAGAATTATCACATCCAATTAAAGATACAGTTAATATAGATAATATTAGTATAAGTGTTATTTTAATAAATTTATTCATCATGTTCCTCAGTTCCCATCATTTGATTTTTCTTAATTTCTTTATTTAATAAATTGTTAAACTCATTGGCTGAATGATATCCTAATTGTTTTGATTTGAAATCATATGCAGCCGCCTCAACTAATGTCGCTGTGTTTCTTGCTTCTGTAATTGGGATTGATGCTTTAGATATATAACTATCAAAGATTTGTTTATACTCATCTTTTGTGCCTAATCGATCGAATTCTTTTTCATCGTCCCATTTTTCAAGTTCAACAATAAGTGAGATTTTTTTGTTTTCTCTAAATGCTTTTACACCGAACAAGTAAACTACATTAACAATGCCTACTCCACGTATTTCTAAATATTTTTGTAACATCTTAGGGGCTTCTCCAATAATAATTCCTTTTTCTAATTGGTACACTTCTACCATATCATCAGCAACTAGAATATATCCCCTTCTTATCAATTCTAAAGCTACTTCAGATTTACCTAAACCACTCTTACCAGTAATTAATACTCCTACTCCATTAATGTCCATTAGAACACCATGCATTGATGTTCTCTCAGCTAATTTAGCTTGCAAGAATGCATATAATTCACTAAATAAGGCCGAAGTCACATATGAACTCTTTAATACAGGTATTTCATATTTATCTCCATAATCTAAGAAAATCTTAGGTGCTTTAACATTTTTAGAAAATATGAATGCTGGTGGGTTTTTTTCAAATAACATTCTAATTCTATTTTCTTGGTCTTCCTTTTCTAACCAATGAAAAAATGTACTCTCTTTTGAACCAATAATTTGTATTCTATCATGTTCATAATAATCAAACATACCAGCAAATTCTAATCCTGGTTTTGATAAAGCTGGATTAGATACTTTTCTTGATGTTCCTTTTTTACCGGCTAAAATTTCTAATTTTAACCCTTTAATGACTTCTTTTATTGTTATACTAGCCAATCAAATCACCTACCTGTTTTTTTGATTTTTTTTAATGCTATATACTGTGTAATTCTTAAATAGATGTTCTTAATAACAGCTCTTGTCATTTGAAACACAATTACAAAAGCAATTGGATATATTGCATCTACAAACGAAAAAGCATTTTGAAAGAGTACTAGGTCTAAAAAGTAAAAAATCAATAAATTTATAAATGTAAATATTAATCCCGATGTATAAAGTACTATTTTTATGTATTTAGTTAATAAAATTCTCTTATATAATTGTTCTAGTCCAGTAAAGATTAAAGATATAAATATAATATTAATATTATCAGTAATCTCTGCAAAATCAAATAATTTTAACATTGCAAAAATAACGATGAAGTTTACTAATATCTCAAATATCAAATTTATAAAGAAATTATTAGAATAGACTGATGCTAAATTTATTCTAATGACAGGATTTTTATTTGATTTTTGATGTTTTTTTCTTTCTTCTTCGTTTTGTTTTTTTACTTGTTCAATTAGTTTTTCTAACTCTTCTATTTCTTTTCTAATGTCTTTATCGTCTTTTTTATCCATAATATATTCCTTTTAATACAATAAATATAATATCATAATTATTATAAAAACACACGTAAAAACAAAAAGAACAAGTAGCTTTTAAACTACTTGTCTTCATTAAATAATTTCTTAAGATATTGGCCTGTATAACTTTTTTCGCATAAAGCCACGGTTTCTGGTGTGCCACTCACTAGAATTTCGCCACCTCTATCTCCGCCTTCTGGTCCTAAATCTATTAAGTGATCCGCTACTTTAATTACATCTAAATTGTGTTCAATAACAATTACAGTAGCTCCTTTATCAACGATATTCTTCAATACCATTAATAACTTTTTAACATCATGTGAATGTAATCCAGTTGTTGGTTCATCTAGAATATATATTGATTTATCTGTAATCCGTTTATATAATTCTGATGCAAGTTTAACTCTTTGAGCTTCGCCTCCAGATAAAGTGATTGATGATTGTCCTAATTTAATATATCCCAATCCAACATCATTAATTGTTTTTAGTTTTCGATGTATTTTAGGGACATTTTGGAAAAATTCTAATGCTTCTTCAACACGCATATCTAAAACGTCCGCAATGTTTTTTCCCTTGTATTTTACTTGCAAAGTTTCTTTGTTATATCTTTTTCCATGACATTCTTCGCATTCAACATATAAGTTAGGCATGAAGTGCATTTCTATTTTTATGACACCATCCCCGGAACAGTGCTCACATCTACCGCCTTTTACATTAAACGAAAATCTACCTTTTTTATATCCTCTTAATTTAGCTTCTTTTGTCTTTTCAAATAAGGATCTAATTTCATCAAACACTCCAGTGTAGGTTGCTGGATTAGATCTAGGTGTTCTTCCGATTGGAGATTGATTAATATCTATTATCTTATCAAAATTTTCATAATTTTCTATTGCCTTACATGCTCCAGCCGTATCGATTTTTCGCCTTGATTTATTTAATAGATTTTTATATAATACTTCATTTACTAAAGATGATTTTCCTGAACCGCTTACTCCAGTTACTACAGTTAAGCACCCTATAGGAAAATCAACATCAATCTCTTTAAGGTTGTTTTCGGCAGCACCTATAACTCTTAGGTATCCTCTTTTGTGTGCTCTTCTTGTTTTAGGAATATCTATTTTAAGTTCTTTTCTTAAATATTTTCCTGTTAATGATTTTTTATCTTTTAATATCTCTTTAGGTGTTCCTACAAAGACAACTTCACCACCATCAATTCCAGCTCCCGGACCAATATCAACAATCAAATCACTTGATTGAATCATTTCGGTATCATGCTCCACAACAATCATTGTATTGCCTAAATCTCTCATACCTTTTAAAGTTTCAATTAATCGCTTGTTGTCTCTTTGATGTAATCCTATTGAAGGTTCATCTAAAACATACATTACTCCTGTTAGTCTAGATCCTATTTGCGTAGCCAATCTAATTCTTTGAGATTCTCCTCCGCTTAACGTGCTACTGGTTCTTGCTAATGTTAAATAGTCTAACCCTACATTAATCAAGAATAATAACCTTTCATTGATTTCCTTTAATATTGGTTTCGCAATTTCAAAGTCTTTATCGCTAAGGTTGATATTTTCTAAAAATTCTTTTAAATGTAGGACACTTAATTCTGTAAAATCATAAATATTTTTACCATCAATATAAACAGATAATGCTTCCTGATTCAATTTCTTTCCACCACAAGTTTCACAAGGAATATCTCTCATCATTTTTTCAATCCATTCCCTCACGCCTTTAGAAACCGTTTGAATATATCTTCTTTCCAAACTATTTATTACGCCTTCAAATGGTTTGCTAGATTGATGGAACATATTTCCTGTTTTTGATGTGTATTTGAAATTCACTTCTTTATTTGAACCAAATAATAAAATATCTTTTTCTTTTTTAGATAAATCTTTATATGGTGTATTTAAATCAATTCCATGAGCAATAGCAACCTGTTTAACTTGTTGGAAATAAATTGAGTCTGGTCCGGTATATTTTTGAAAAGCTCCTTCTGCAATTGATAAAGATTCATCAGTTATTAATAGTTTAGGATCTACCTTTCTAGTAAACCCTAACCCACTACAAGTTTTGCATGCTCCATAAGGTGAGTTAAATGAAAATAATCTTGGCTCTAATTCAGGCACCGTAAATCCACAAATTGGACAAGAAAACTGTTCTGAAAATAATATTTCTTCACCTTTAAAAAATATTTTCACTAATCCATGACCTAACTTCGCTGCGGTTTCTAATGAGTCATAGATTCTAGAGGTTATTTTTTCTTTTACTACAATTCTATCTATCACTACATCAATATCATATCTTATATTCTTGTTTAATTTAATTTCTTGATCAAGTTCAAATTCTTCTTGATTGATTTTAATTCTTGTATATCCTTCTTTTCTTAAAGAACTGATTGTTTTTTCATGAGTTCCTTTTTTTCCTCTAACTACTGGAGCAGATATTATTAATTTCTCATTATCATATTCAAGTACTTTATTAGTCATTTCTTGAATAGTTTGTGATTTGATTTCAATACCATGAGTAGGACAGATTGGTTTCCCAATTCTAGCATACATCAACCTTACATAATCATAGATTTCGGTGATTGTTCCTACGGTTGATCTGGGATTATGGCTTGTTGTCTTTTGGTCAATTGAAATAGCCGGAGATAATCCTTCGATAGAATCTACAGCTGGTTTTTCCATATTTCCTAAGAATTGTCTTGCATATGCGCTTAATGATTCTACATATCTTCTTCTTCCTTCTTCATAGATTGTATCAAATGCCAAACTGGTCTTTCCGCTTCCAGAAAGACCTGTCATTACCACTAATTGATTTTTTTTGAATTTTAAATCGATTGATTTTAAATTATTTTCTCTAGCACCTTTTATTACAATATAATCGTTCAAAATACCACCTGCTATTTTATTGTTTCACTAAATTTACTTTCGTTAATTATTTCTACGCCCAAATCTAATCCCTTTTGGTATTTAGACCCTGGGTTTTCTCCTAATAATATGTAATCTGTCTTCTTGGAAACTGAAGATGATACATTTCCACCCATATTTTCTATAATTTCTTTTGCTTCTTTTCTAGAGTAATTATTTAAAGTTCCTGTGATTACTACAGTTTTATTGGTGAAAAAGGTTTGTTCATCGGTTTTACTAGATTCATAAAGCATATTGATTCCATGTTTTTTTAATCTTTCTAGTAAGTTAATATTCTTCTCATCACCAAAGTAATTCACAATAGACTTTGCGATAGCAGTCCCAATATCATTTATCGCTACTAAATCATCAAACGACAATGAATAGAAGTTTTCAAGAGACCCAATTTTCTCTACTAATATCTTAGATACTTTACTTCCTACATGTCTAATTCCTAAACCAAATAGTAACTTGTCTAAGTTATTTTTCTTACTTGCTTCGATTGCTTCAATTAAGTTTTGAACACTTTTTTCTCCGAATCTTTCTTTTGTAATAAGTTCTTGTTGGTAGTTTTTAAGTTCAAAAATATCTGCTATATCACTAACAAATCCATCATTATATAATTCAGTTAAAATACTTTCGCCTAAACCATCAATGTTATATGCATCTCTTGAAGCAAAATGAATTAAACCCTCTAAATGTTTAGCCTCACAATTAGGGTTTAAACAATAATAATCAGCTTCTCCTGGCTTTCTAACTAATACCGAATCACATTTAGGACAATGCTTAATCATTTTGAATTTGATTTGGTCACCCGTTCTTTTTTCTTTTACTACTCTTAATACTTCAGGAATGATTTCTCCTGCTTTTCTAACGATAACATAATCTTTGATGTGTATATCTCTGTCGTTGATAAAATCTTCATTATGAAGTGTAGCTCTAGATACTAAAGACCCAGAAATCATTACTGGTTCTAATTCAGCTACTGGTTTTACAACACCAGTTCTACCTATTTGAAATTTAATTTCATTTAATATTGTTTCTACTTCAAGCGCTTTAAATTTATATGCGATTGCCCATTTAGGATATTTCGCTGTATACCCAATTTCATCATATAAATCGAATTCATTGACTTTAATGACGACACCATCTATTTCATATGGTAAATCAAATCGATAGGTTTCAACTTCTTTAATGTATTCAATTACTTCTTGAATATTTTTGCATGTTTTTGTTTTATTATTTATCTTAAATCCTTTTTCTTTTAAAAACATTAAAGATTCATAGTGATTATTTATAGAATTGTCCGCAACCATATAGTGAATATAAGCATCTAAATTACGATTTGAGACTATTTTAGGATCAAGTTGCCTAATTGTTCCAGCCGCAGCGTTTCTAGGATTTTTAAATAGGGGTTGATTATCTTTTTCTCTTTGAATATTTAATGATTCAAAGGTTTTCTTAGGAATAAATATTTCTCCCCTTACTTCTAAGGGTTCCAAATAATCGATTTTTAAAGGTATTGACCGAATTGTTTTAACATTTTCAGTTATATCTTCGCCAATTATTCCGTCACCTCTTGTAGCTGCTTGTTCTAGGTAGCCATCTTTATATTTAATTGAAACTGATAATCCATCAATTTTTAAATCTGCAGTATATGTGAAATTTTTTACAACTTTCTTAATCTTATTATCAAAATCTATTGCTTCTTCATAACTGAAAAGATTTCCTAATGATAACATTCTTCTTTCATGTGTTACTTTTGTAAATTTTGAACTAGCAACGCCACCTACTCTTTGTGTTGGAGAATCTTTAGTAACTAATTCTGGATGTTTTTCTTCTAGTCTCTGTAGTTCTCTTAAAAGCATATCAAAATCATAATCACTCATAGTAGGATTATCTTTTACATAATATTCATAATTAGCGTTTTTTAGAATTTTTCTTAATTCTTTAATTCTTTGTTCATCCATGATTTACTCCAATACTTCATAGCTTGGGTGATCTTTTAAAAGAATCTTAATTCCTGTTGGGCTTTTAAAAGCAACAGTAACTTTATCATCTTTTACATTAACAACAACACCCAATCCAAACTTTTTGTGTTTAACTTTATCTCCTAAATGTATGGATTTTGTATTTTTTTCATACTCATAAATGTTATTTGGAACTACTTTTGGTTTTCTATGATATGGTTTCTCAATTTGAATTTTTTTGGGATGATACATGCCTCTTCTCTCGATTAATTCTTCATCAATTTCATCTAAAAATTGTGAATCAAGATTTTCCATATAATGCCCATACATAAATCTGCTTTTACAGTTAGTTAAAAAAACCAAGTCTTTCGCTCTAGTTAAAGCAACATAGAACAATCTTCTTTCTTCTTCAACATTATTTCTTTCTTGAAGGGCTTGACTTGAAGGGAAAAGTGTTTGTTCTAGACAAGTTAAAAAAACTGCTTTGAATTCTAACCCTTTAGCTGAATGAATTGTCATCAAACTAATAAAATCATTGTCTACCATTGCATCTTCAGCTTCTTCTCTTAAAGCTAAATCATTTAGCATGATACTTAATATTTCATAATTGGAGAAATTATTATCATAATCTTTGATTTTTTCTAAAATAATTGTTTTAAACTCATTTATATTATCTAATCTTCTTTCAGCTTCAAATGCTTTTTCTCCAATTAAATCATTATTTTCAAGCATAGCTTTATATCCTGATTGTTCTAATAATGCATCGTACGTATCTAATAAGTTTCTTTCTTCAATCTTGTTTTGTAAATCAATGATAGTGTTTTTAAGTTTCATTAATGCTGTTTTTGTTTTTTTACTAACAAAAGGCATATCTTCTGAAATTAAATCCATAATTTTCAGATTGTGATTTCTAGCAAAAGTTTCTATTTTGCTGTAAGTAACTCCACCTACTCCACGTTTAGGTACATTACATACTCTTGAGAATGAGTAATCATCGCCTTTATTTATAATCAAGTGCAAATAAGCAATAACATCTTTTATCTCTTTCCTTTTATAGAATGATATATTACCTATTACTTTATGAGCGATATTATGTTTAAGAAATATATCTTCAAATCTTCTACTCATAGAATTATTTCTATATAGTATTGCTATATCCCTTTTATTATAACCCATTTTAACTAATTGTCTGATTTTATCATAAACAAAATAGGCTTCTTCTTCGTCACTTCCAGCTTTGTAGTGTACAATCTTTTCTCCGGGCCCTAAAGTCGAAAATAAATCTTTTGGTATTCTTGATTTATTGTTTTGAATAACCGAGTTGGCTGCTTGTAAAATATTATCTCTAGAACGGTAGTTTTGATCTAGTATTACTTTTTTATACTCAGGAAAATCTCTCATGAATTTTTTTATATTTTGAATATTAGACCCTCTAAAAGCATAAATCGATTGATCTTCGTCTCCAACTATAAATAGATTGTGATGATCTAAAGCTAACAGTTTAACTATATCATATTGCAAATCATTTGTATCTTGAAATTCATCAACCAAAATATATCTAAACATGTTTTGATATTTGTGTAGAACATCTGGATGATTTTTAAATAACTTCAGAGGTAATATCAATAAGTCTTGAAAGTCTACAAGATTATTATCTTTCAAAAAATCATTATACTCATTGTATATCTGTGATATAACACTTCGAATGGGTTCTTCCAAAAATTCGATCTTTGTTTGTGATCCTTTTATATTTGCGATAAGCTTACTGATAATTTTTGGATAGAACTGCTTCAAATCATAATTATGCTTTTTTAGCAGTGTCTTGGTTATGATATTTGAGTCTTCATCATCAATGATTTGAAAATCATTATCATAATCTAAATGATGTATATCATACCTTAAAATTTTAGCACCCATCGCGTGAAATGTTGAAATCCAAATTCCACTTACCGGTAGGTCTATCAAGTTAAAAACACGGCTTCTCATTTCCTCTGCCGCTTTGTTTGTAAAGGTGATTGCAAGTATGTTGCTTGGTACAATACCAATTTCACCAATTAAATATGCTATTCTGTTAGTTAATACTCTTGTTTTTCCTGAACCCGCACCAGCAACTGCCATCACTGGACCATCTACTGTTTTGACTGCTTCAATTTGCTTTTCATTCAGGTTATCAAATATAGAATTCACTCTTAAATCACCTACTAATATTATATCATAAATAATCTTTTTTTTATACCTTATATGCATATATTTTTTTTGATTTTTTTATAGTTTTTACACATAAAATCCAATTTTAGAAATACTTATTTAAGACCTATATATAGGCCTTTATATTGTTTTTAATATTAAATTTTTTATATCTAAATAGAGACTTTTATTTTTGTGTTTTTTTTGCCAGTATTTTTCTTTGTGATTTTTTATAAAAAACAAAAATTTAATTTACTTTCCAATTCAAATTTCTTTGATTTTTTTATCACGCGAAAACTGCTACTGTTCAATATGATTCTCTTTATAAATTTTATAATTAGAGACCCATAAATTCATAATTTGATTAATCATAAAATATCATTTTCTTAAATTGTTTTGCCTAAATTATAGAATCATTTCTTCTTAAAATAAATAATAATTAAAAACGCTATATATAGAGCTTTCCAGTTGTTTTAATTGAAGAATTAAAAAAGTCGATAAAAATCGACTTTTTATTATTTAAAACTTGATCTAAGTTCACAAATTCTATTAAAAATTAATAAGTCTTTTGTTGAATCATAATCAGTAGCAAAGTATCCATTTCTTATGAATTGAAATCTTTCTAATGAGTAAGTATTTTCCAAATCTGATTCTACAAACCCATTAAATTCTTTCCATGAATTCGGATTTAATCTTTCAATCATATCTCTTTTTGAATCAGAATCAATCATTAAAGGTTCAAATAAATTGAATCTAGATTTTTTAGCTGTTGTAGCTTCTACAAAATGAATATTTCCATTAGGTTTTCTTTCATTGAATCCTGACCCTGATTTTGTTGATTTATCATATGTACATAATATTTCCACTATGTTACCATCTTTATCTTTAATGATTTCATTACATTTTATGAAGTAAGCGTGCATTAATCTAACTTCTATTCCAAGAGATAAACGTTTCCATTTTTTATTAGGTTTAACTTCTAAAAAATCGGTTTTTTCAATATATACGTTTCTACCAAAAGCTACTTTTCTAGTTCCTAAATCTTCATTATCTCTACTATATTCAACATCTATCCACTCTATTTTACCTTCCGGATAGTTTGTAATCGTTACTTTTAAAGGATTTATTACAGCATTAACTCTTTTCACTTTAAAGTTTAAATCATTCCTTAATGAAGTTTCCAACATTTCACTTGAAACCGTTGAATTTATTCTTGATAGTCCCGTTCCTAATACAAAGTCTTTAATTGATTCTTTTGTATATCCTCTTCTTCTTAAGCCTGTTAGCGTTGGCATTCTAGGATCATCATAGCCTCTAACTAATTTTGACTCTACAAGTTGTTTAAGATATCTTTTTGACATAATTGTATTAGTAATATTAAGTCTACCGAATTCATATTGATGAGGTATATGTGGCATTTCGCATTTTTCTACTACCCAATCATATAAAACTCTATGATCATCATACTCAAGAGAACATAACGAATGGGTAACGCCTTCTATAGCATCTTGTAATGGATGTGCAAAATCATACATAGGATAAATGCACCATTTGTTTCCGGTATTGTGATGCTCTATATGAATAATACGATAAATGACTGGATCTCTCATATTCATATTTGGTGAAGCCATATCAATCTTGGCTCTTAATGTTTTTTCTCCATCTTCATATTTTCCATTCTTCATTTCTTCAAATAATCTTAAATTTTCTTCTACTGTTCTATTTCTGTTAGGTGATTCTTTTCCGGGTTCTTTTAGGGTTCCTCTATATGCTCTCATTTCATCTTGATTAAGATCACATACATAGGCCAATCCTTTTTTGATTAGTTTGACTGCTAACTCATAAGTTTGATCAAAATAATCAGAACCAAAAAGAACATTTTTAGGGTTGTACCCCAACCATTCTATATCCTTTTTTATCGCTTCCACAAAAGAGCTGTCTTCTTTAACTGGATTTGTATCATCAAATCTTAGATTTGTATAGCCATTAAATATTTTAGCTAATTCAAAATTAGTAATGATAGCTCTAGCGTGTCCAATATGCAAATACGCATTAGGTTCCGGAGGGAACCTTGTGATTATCTTATCTACTTTATTATTTTTTAAATCTTCTTCCATGATGGTTTTTATAAAATTAGATTCTATTTCCATATTATTTCTCCTCTACCAAGTTAAGTCTTGATGAACCGTTTAACATTAAATCATCAACTTGGTTTTCTTTCATAAACTTATGGTACCCTGCAATTGATATCATAGCTGCGTTATCTGTACAATATTTCATATTAGGGAATAATACTGGTATATCAGTAATATTTTCTTTCATTTTCTTTCGTAGTCCTGAATTAGCAGCCACACCGCCAGCAACGACTATCTGTTTTACTTTGTATTGTTCTTTTGCTTTTATGGTTTTAGCTACCAAAACGTCTGTTACGGCGTCTTGAAAAGAAGCGCAGAAGTTTTCAACATTGATTTCTTCTTTTCTTTGTTTCATATTGTGGTTTAGATTAATTACGTGTGATTTTAATCCCGAAAAACTGAAATTAAAATCATTAGAATCAATCATTGGTCTTGGGAAATGATATGTTGGCTCCCCCTGTCGAGCTAATTTATCAACGATTGGTCCTCCTGGATATGATAAGCCAAGAACTCTAGCTACTTTATCGTATGCTTCACCTACAGCGTCATCTTGAGTTTCACCTAATTTTTCAAATGAAAAATGTTCTTTCATTAAAATTAACTCTGTATGTCCACCACTTACTACTAAAGCAATTAATGGAAATTGCATATCCTCTTCTATATGACTTGCATAAATATGTCCACTGATATGATGGACTCCTATAATTGGAATATTATAATTTAAACTTACTACTTTTGCTGCATTAACGCCTATTAATAACGACCCGATTAATCCCGGACCTTCAGTAACGGCTATTAAATCTATTTCTTCATAAGTTATATTAGCTTCTTTTATTGCTTGATCAAAAACGAAAGTAATACCCTTGATATGCTCTCTAGAAGCTATTTCAGGGACTACGCCACCATATGCTTTATGTATATCTATTTGAGATAAAACTACGTTAGATAAAACATCTTTACCGTCTTTTGTAACGCTCACACTGGTTTCATCACAGCTTGTTTCTACTCCTAGAACGTACATTTAATCACTTCCTATCATTAAATACATTAATAATGCATTTTCTCCGTTTGGATAATAATTGTTTCTTGTTGTAATTACTTTGAATCCAAAGGATTCATATAAATTTATTGCTACATTATTAGAACTTCTTACTTCCAAAGTTATTTCTTTAATTTTTATTGATTTAAAATAACTCATGATGTAATCCATAAATTTTTTGCCTAATTTTCTACCTTGAAAATCTTTTACGATATAGAAATTGTTTATCTGTGCTTTATCTTCATCAATCCATAAACTAACTTGTCCAATAAACTCTTTGTCACGCTTTGTTTCCATTACAAAATATCTCATTAGATTATTGTTCTTGATATGTCTCTTAATCGTTTCTTCCCCTAATGTTTCACCAAGCATAATAAGATCATATTTTGAAATTTTAGATATATCAGATATGCGCATATTTCTAATTTCTATATCCATAAACTACCTCTTATTTCTTTCTGCTTCTGTTATACGTAAATAATTTGGTTTTAAATCATGTATATTTTCTACTGATTGTAAAAGTTTTGAATTTATGATTTTTGATATATCAGGTTTTCCGCCTTCTATAAAATCAAACTCAAAATCATGTGCAGATTTATACTCTTCAATATTTTCTAGACAGTCTTCTTCTATTCTTATCAGTGTATTATCTTGATTATTAAAGTGTGCCATAAAAGCATTGCCTCTTCTTGCATCAATAAATGGTATGATGTTTTTTTCTTTTGAGGCAGAAGCTATTAAAGCTAATGATGATACTGTTTTAACAGAAATGCTATTTAAATATCCTATCATTTTAGCAACCGTTACACCAATTCTCACTCCAGTATAACTTCCTGGTCCTATTCCTACAATAATTTCATCTACTTCTTTAAGTGTTAAATTTTCTTTTTTTAACATCTCATCTAATAAAGGTATGATAGTTACTGAATGATTGTTGATACCCTCTTGATAAACGTAATCTTTCTCTACACCATCGAGTACTAAACTTAAATATATATATTTAGTTGCTGTATCTATTACTAATATCTTTGACAATTTCTTCATACCTTCCTTCTCCGCTTATAGTAACTTCTCTTATGCCCTCATCGTTAACACGAATCGACATTTTTAAAAGCTCTTTTGGTAACATGCTTTTAATATATTGATACCATTCTATAACAGAAACTCCGTTACCATAAATATAATCATCTAATTCGTAATCATATCCGATATTTTCTAACCTGTAAACATCCATATGATATAAATTTAGTTCTTTATTGGGATAAATTTTAAGTATAGTAAAAGTTGGAGAATTTAGATTGTCCTTTATCCCCATATATTTAGATAAATATTTGGTAAATGTTGTTTTTCCTGACCCTAAATCTCCAGTTAACCCCAAAATAAAACCAGGAAATAATTTGCTAGCTACAATTTTAGCTAATTTATCTGTATCTTCTAAAGTGTTTATGTAAATTCTAGCTTCCACAACAATCTCCTTTTTAGCTAATTTTTTTACAGTAAAATTATATCATAAAATCTCTAATTCTCTAATACTTTTGCTAATAATGTAAAATCATCACCTAAGTTTTATAAACGAGTACATTTTTTTATGTTATAATATAATGTGATATAGTAGAAAGTATAAAATTGTCGAGGTTATCAATATGTTTTTGATTGTTCACAATCCTTTATCAAACAAAAGACGTTCAAAATTTAGGACCAATAGAATGGTCAAATTTTTTAAAAGACATTCTATCCCTTTTAAATTAAGATCAACTCTAAAAATAGAAAATCTAAATGATTATTTAGAAAAAAATAAAAAAATTACTGATATTCTATATTTAGGCGGAGACGGTTCTATTAACTATTTAATTAATAACGTTGATGTATCAAAAATAAAACAAAATATTTATTTAGCGAAATCAGGATCTGGAAATGATTTTTTAAGGAGTCTATCTAGAATTCATCATGGCAACATAACTATAGGTAAAGCAAATACTAACGTTGGTGATATTAAGTTTATCAATGGCGTTGGTATTGGAATTGACTCTCTGATTTGTCATTATGTTGATAATGATGTTAACAAAAGTAAGTTATCATACTTTTTACACTTCTTTAGGTCTATTATCAAATATAAAAGAAGAGATTTTGATGTGATAGTCGACGGAAAAGAATACCACTTTACTAAAGGATATTTTGTGGTTGTACAAAACGGTAAATATTTTGGTGGTGGAATGAAAGGTGCTCCATATGCTGATATCACAGATGATAACTTTGAAGTTTGTGTTGCTCATAGTTTAAACAATCTTGTGATTCAATTATTATTCTTAACTGTTTATATGGGCTGGCATCGTTTTATTACAAAAAGAGTTACTTTCTTAAAAGGGAAAGAAATAGAGATTAAAGTTAAAGACCCTTATTACTTCCAGACAGATGGAGAAGTAATTGATGGAGTAAATAAAATTAATATAACAAAAGACTTTTCAAGAAAATTTTACGCATTTAGAAAAAAAGACTTTAAAAATCATATAGCAAAAAAATTCCACTCATAATTTGAGTGGATTTTTTATTTTAATTTTTCTTCTAACTCTTTCTTCAATTCTTCATAACCCGGTTTTCCAAGTAAAGCAAACATGTTTTTCTTATATGCTTCTACTCCTGGTTGATTAAATGGATTAACTCCTAGCAAATATCCTGATACTCCACATGCTAATTCAAAGAAATAAGTTAAGTATCCAAAACTAAATGCATCTGTTTCAGGGATATTAAGAACAATATTAGGAACGCCTCCATCTTTGTGTGCCAAAAGGGTTCCTTTTAATGCTTGTTTGTTAACGTAGTCTAATGATTCGCCAGCTAAATAGTTTAGTCCATCTAAATTTAAATTATCTTCTTCAATTATAATTTCTTTATTTGGTTTTTCTATGTTAAGCACAGTCTCAAATAAGATTCTTTCTCCATCTTGAACATACTGTCCAAGAGAATGTAAATCAGTACTAAATGATGCGCTGGCAGGGAAAATACCTAAATGATTTTTTCCTTCAGATTCACCAAATAATTGCTTCCACCATTCTGACAAATAATTAAGTTTCTGTTCATAATTGACTAGCATTTCAATTGATTTGCCATTTCTATAAAGCAAATTTCTAATAGCAACATACATATGTACATCGTTTTTAAATATACTTTTTCTAGTATATGCCGCTTTAGCTGATCTTGCGCCCCTTAACATGCTTCTAATATTGATACCAGCTGCGGCAATAGGTAATAATCCCACTGGGGTCAATACAGAATACCTTCCCCCAATATTATCAGGAACAATAAATGTTTCATAACCATTTTGGACAGCTAATTTTCTTAATGCGCCTTTTGATTTATCAGTTGTAGCATAAATTCTTTCTTTTGCTTCATCAGTCCCATATTTTTCCTCAAGTAATTTTTTTAGAACTCTAAAAGCAATAGCTGGTTCTGTAGTCGTTCCTGATTTTGATATTACATTGATTGAAAAATCTTTATATTTCAAATAGTCTAATAACTCATTTAAATATGTTGAAGACATGTTATGCCCTGCAAACAAGACCTCAACGCTTCTTCTCTTTGGATAATATGGTAATAGATACTCTAATGCGGCTTTAGCCCCTAGATATGAACCGCCTATCCCTATTACAACAAGAACTTTTGATTGTTGTCTAATTTTTTTAGCGGCCAATATTATTCTTTCAAATTCTTCTTTATCATAATCTTTTGGTAAATTAACCCATCCAAGAAATTCTTTTCCAGGGCCATTTTGTTCGTCTAATGTTTTTCTTGCTTTTGTTATTTCTGATTGTATTTTATATAACTCTTTTTCTTTAATGAAAGGAAGAGCATAACTATAATCTAAATTCAAATATTTATCCATAATTACCTCCAATTTTATTACACATAAAATTATACCATATATATGAATAACAAAAAAATAAAAACGATATCATCTATCGTTTTTTAAATAATCCTTTATCCAAATATCCAGTTGTTCAGCTAAAGGTTTAAATCCGTAAACCAATTTAATGGTTTCTCGTTTTTTTCGTCCACTCATGTTTTCAGATTTGTAACTCAATGATAGTTTCTGCTCTCTTGATACGCTTAATACTTTTAGAGTTACGATATCTCCTACACTAAGATAGTCTTCTATACTCCTAACAAACCTGTCACTTATTTCTGATATATGAATCAATCCATCGAATGATTCATCGACTTTAACAAAAGCCCCATATGGTTTAATACTAGTAATCCGACCTTTGACGATGTCTCCTGCTTTCATATTTAACACCTCTCAAAGAAATTACATATATTATAACATAATTATTTAATTAAAAAAGGTGTTTTACTTAAGGTTTAACAATTACATTTCTAATTTCGTTTCCTTTTGTTAAATATGATACCTCAAACAAATTGTTTTTGTAATCATAATTTATAATGAATAAATACAAATATCGATTTGCCATCCGTTTAAAAAAAGCGGTTGCTAATTCTTTAAATTTCTTTGTGTCGGCTGTTCTGATGTCGATTCCAACTAATTTACGGTTACTATAGTTATTCTGTAAGATTTCAAAATCAGTGTCTAAAGTCCCATTAACACTCCTTGTAATATAATAATCACTAACAAAATGAGAATGTAATTCAGAACAGATATCTTCAACAAAATCACTTAAGTAATTTTCATCAAATTGCTTTAGACTTGATGATTGAATAAAATACTCTTTTAAAGATGAAACAATTGTATCTTTTATCTTTATTACACTACTAAAAATATTTTGAGTAACAAAATAAACATTATGTTTTTCAAAGATATTTATTAAATCAATGATTTTTTCATATTTGCTATAGTCTACTTCAACATCGTGATAGTTATGAATTAAATTATTTCTATGATATATAATTTCTTTAAATGTATCATAATATTTGTCAATCTCTGGAAAATCTTTAGAAAGGTTATCAACAATATCATATAAAGGAAGTTTATCTATCATTTCATTATCATTTCCATTTGAGATATAATCTTTAACTGCCGTCTCCAAATCTAAATATTGTGTAATAAACAAATCTAAACTTACTTTCTTCTGGTAAGGATCAATAACCGTTTTGTCTAAATCTTTTAAAATATTATTAACTCTTTCAGGGTCAAATAATCTATAAATATAGACAACTAAGAATTGAATTGCTAAGACAGTTAAAAAAGCTGTAAATAATGCAGACTTTAATGTATAAATCAAATACAAATTAATCAAATTGAAGATAATAATAACTAAAGAATATATTATTACGAACATCATCTCATGATAAACATCTTTTTCAAGTTTTTTGATGATGTAATTATCGTAGTTATCTCCTTTTACCGCTTCTATATTGTGTAGATAATAACTATATGAAATTGGTAATAACGCAATTAAAGCAGCTAATGTTTGCATAGAAGATGAAAAAATCCATGTTACATTGCCGTTATTTGAGCCAAATATATTCGCAAAATATAGCAAAACAAAAACAATTATTAAAATCAAAGTCATAATAAGGTTTAACTTTAAAGATAAAAATTTTAATATCTGTCTAATGAATAAATTGTTTTTTGTTTTCAAATTTATCACCTCTATATAATTATACTATGATTTTTTTATTGTGTATATAAACTACAATAATTGATTTAAAATTTTTCTTTTAATTATAATATGCTATAATTAAATTAGATTTAAAAAGGGGTGATTTTTATGAGTTTCAATTTAAAATTTCGAAATCCGCCTGGAACATTAATATATACAGGAAAAGATCAAAAAGACACTACTATTAAACATATTCAATATTCTTCTGATGATTTAAGAATCTTTGATGAATTAGTTGAATATTCAGATAAACATGTTGATTATATATCTATTGAAGGGTTAAAAAACACAGAAAAAATACGCGATATCTGTACATCTATTAATGTTGACCCATTAACGATTGAAGATATTTTAAACCCTACCCAGAGAAACAAATTCGAAGTAAGTACCTCGTACCTTTTCTCTGTTACAAAGTTTGCATACTTAAGAAACAATGAAGTTTATTATAATTATATTAGTATTCTTCTACTAAAAGATTTAATCATCACTTTTTCTGAAAAAGAAAATATATTTTTAGATGATATTGTAAAAAGGTTAAAAAATAGTAAATTATCTATATCTAAATTAAGAGAAGATTATTTATTTTATGTAATCTATGACATGATTGTTGATGAAGAATTAAATTTATATTATCATTTAAATTCAAAACTCGAAGATTTAGAAGATAACCTTATGGTTCTTAATAAAAACTATCAAAAAGATTTATATCTCTTGCGCAAAAACTTCAATTATCTAGAAAGTCAAACAAAGCAACTTATACAATATGCAAATCCAAAAAAATTATTAACAACCAATTTCATTACATCTAATATTAAAAAATATCTAGAAGATTTAGAGGATCATATTGTGACTCTAAATGAGAATGCGCATATATCATTAGAGTCTGTTGACAATTTATTTAATGTGTATTCAAATAACTTATCAAATAAAACTAATGAAATTATGAAAACTTTAACGATTTTCAGTGCGATTTTTATCCCACTATCATTCGTAACAGGATTCTTTGGCATGAATTTTACAAATTTTGCTATTCTGAAAAATCAATATGGGTTAATTATTTTTACATTGATATGTTTAATCATACCGATATTAATGTTATTATATTTTAAAAAGAAAAAATGGTTTTAACACTTAAAAAGGTTAGCAAAATGCTAACCTTATTTTTTATTCCTCAGCGTTATGGGCAACGCTGCTAGCCGCTGCTGCAGCAATCGCTCCAATAATATCATCCATAAAAGTATGACATGTATTTGTTTGTTTTCCCATGCGATCTAACTCGCCAATAATTCCTGGTTTAGTTTTATCAACATATCCAAAATTTGTAAGTCCTATTGACCCATAAACATTACAAATAGATAAAACCAATATTTCATCTATTCCATATAGTGGACTATCATTGTTTATTAGTGATTGTAATGGCTCAGATAATTTGTTTTCTTCTGCGAGTTTATCTAGTTCAATTCCAGTAAGAATCGCATTTTGAACTTCTCTTTTTCCCAAAACTCTTAAGATAGCATCTAAACATATTTCATTTGTTAATTCTGGGACATATTTTTTTTGTAATCCGTATACAATATCTACGATATGATCGAGTGTCACTCCTCTTTCGTTCAATATTCTTATACAGATTTCTTTCATATTTTTTGTTGTTTTATTCATAAAATCACCTACCAAACATGTTCTACACCAATAACACCAGGAACGCGTTCAAGTAATGTGTCTTCAACAAGCTCGCTCAATGTATCTTCAAAACCAGCACATCCTACACAAGCGCCCATCATTTTTACATATACAATGCCATCTTCAAATTTAACAAATTCTATATCTCCACCGTCTCGATTTATATATGGTCTAATAAGTTCTAATACCTCTTTGATTTCAACGATGATTTCTTCATATGTCATAATATTACCTTCTATTCTTTTCTGTTTAAATAAGGGTTAAATTTAGGATTTTTTAAAATATAATAAGCACATCCAGGTGCACAAGATTCTATTAAATAATCAGGAATTTGATTGTAGTTATCATTTGTAAATCCTTTAAGTCTTAGTAACCCGGCAGAATAATCGCCAACTACATAAGGGTATATATTAAATATATCAAAATACCTTTTGTTAAAATCATCTAAAACAAAAGCATCTTTAAAATCTTTAATTAATTCAAATTCTCCATGCATAGTTTCTATCATATTATCTATCTCCTAGCATAAATATTTTATCACAAATTTGTTTTTTGACAAGAAATATCACTTTTTAAAAAAATCAGACTATATATAGTCCGATTAGTCTAGTGTAAATTCTGTTCCTTCTAATAACACTACAGCTTCACATATGATAGCTTCTTCTTTTCCCACTATCCCTAATCCTTCAAAAGTGGTTGCTTTAATAGAAATTTGTTTTCTATCACATTTCAACATATTAGCTATATTCGTGCGCATTTCTTTCATATATGGTAATAATTTAGGTTTTTCCAAGGATACCATACAATCCACATTAACTATTTCATATCCTTTTTTATAAACATAATTAAATACTTCTTCTAAAATTAATTTAGAATCATAATCTTTATATTTTGGATCAGTATCTGGGAAAAACTTTCCTAAATCACCCAATGCACAAGCTCCTAAAATAGCTTCTGCAACTGCGTGTAATAAACAATCTCCATCAGAATAACCAACAGAGCCTTTGTGGTGGTCTATTAGCATTCCTCCTAGTTTAAAGGGTTCTCCTTCAATCATCGGATGTACGTCTTTAGAAAATCCTATTCTTATCATATTATTTCCTCCAATAAGGTTAAATCATATTTAGTGGTTGCCTTTATGTTAAGTTCTTGTCCTTCTACTAAAGTAACTTTTTTGTCTAATTCTTTTATAAATAAGCTTGCATCATCTGTGTAATTATTGTTATTGTTGATTGCTAAAGAATGCGCTTTTTTTATTAAATCACTCTTAAATACTTGCGGGGTTTGTATTAATCCAATCTCATTTCTATCAATATACTCTTTTATGTAGCCTTCTTCATATTTTACCACAGAATCTTTAGCTTTTGTATATAAAACAACAGCATCCGCGTTTCTAGAAACTTGTTTTAGTTTAGCTATCTCTGCTTGTTTAATGTTTGGTCTGGCTCCATCATGAATGAATACATATTTTGTATTTATCAAACTTAATCCATTAAATACAGATTTTTGTCTAGTGCTTCCCCCAATAACATATTTAATTTTATCATTTTTAAAAAGTGATTTAACTTTTGATAAATCATCCTTGGACAAAACAATAACAATTTCTTTAAAATCACTATCTTTTATAAAGTTTTCTATCGTGTGTTCAAGAAGGGTTTTGTCTTTAATTTTATAAAATATTTTATTATATCCTAACCCTGTTCTTTGTGCGTTTCCCGCAGCAACAATCAATGCTGAATACATATTTACTCTCCAAAAATTGAATAATTTTTCTTATTATTTCTAATTGCTTCTTCTAATGCTTTTTGCCCTAAGTTAATTAAATCATCACTTTCATAATTTGACCAAGGATCATGTCTTACAATACCAACATTTGGATAGACAACTTGTTGAATTCCGCCGATATTTAATCTTAAATTAATGAGGTCCCCTCCGCTAACTAAAGCTCTTTTTAAGACTTCGTACTTTTGATTTTCCTTTATTACTAAGGCAAATTCTATTCCTGTAATTCTAAAAATTGTATTGAAATCTTTAGCAAAATGATATCTCATCTTCTTTATATATTCTGCAATCATTAAATTTCCAACGTCTCTGCCAAACCTCTTATTTATGTCTGGAATATTAGTAAGATGCATTAAAACTAAATGAAATGGTTCTTTTTCTTTTCTTGTTTGTGCTAATACTTGAGATAGTTTTTCTTCATTTGGAATTGAATCTAATTCATGAATCGTTGTTTCAGGAAATAACTTCATATCTATTCCTGTTAGTGATGATAAAATATACGCTTTGTTTTTATGAAAAAATGTCTTTCCTTTTTCAACAACCCAAATATAGGATCCGTTTTTTTTCACCCTATATTTAACCTCATAGTTTGGGCTTTTTTTATTAACTTTTTTTACTGTCTGAATATATTCTGATTTATCTTCTTCATGTATATATGAAATATAATCATCAAGCGTTAAATCAACATTTTCAGCGTTTATGATTTCTTTGGCCTTCTCTGTTATAAACATTCCTTCAAGATTATCATCATAAAATATTAATCCTTCATTCAATAATCCTATTGTTGAAATAAATCTCAATCTTAATAAATCAGAAGTGTCTTTTACTTCTTCTAATTCTTTTTCTAACTCAAAAAAGTCATAATCAGTTAAATTCTGAGTTATTTTTATTTTATTTTTAAATGTTATCGCTATGATTAGCAACATCAAATACAAGATATATGTATAATATTCAGTTGCTTCTTCTATTGTTAAAAATGTAATTAGTTCAGGTATTAATCTTATGATTCCATAGGCCGCTCCAGCTATTACTATTATGATTAATTTCCATATTCGTACTTTTTTATACACTAAAGAACTTAAAATAAATAGTAATATCATCAACCCTAAAGAAATGTAGATAAATATCTCGTTCATAAACAACCCTCTATTTCTTTATATTTGTGTTTACATATATTACTGGATAAAAATACATTAAGAATATGCCTACAAAATATAAGTTATATAAAACTGAAACATATCTTTCTCCTGATATATATGTTATCAATAATATTGATAGGAAAATGAATCCCCAAACGAATGTTAGTCCGTTACTAATGATTTTGAACAAAGTCGAATTTCGATAATCAATATTGTGATCAAATTTGGTATATTGATATACTACTGGTTTATCGATAAAAACAGATATTAATAAGGTCAATCCCATAATTCCAAGCAAATGATCATCAATTCTTAATTGATTATAGTTACTCCAAAAAATAGATAGAAATACTCCTACTAAAAATATAAAATTTATAAAAATATCAAACCAATATATTTCTTCATAAGAACGATATTTAAATACAGCAAGTATAATTCCTAGCGCTAATGCAGGTGGATAAATAAAAATACCATCAACGTAATTGCTGAGTAACCCCGCTGCCATGTATATACCAAAATAAGCAAACAAGAATTTAGCTCCTAAGTTTTTATACTTTGATTTTTTATAATCAAGTGGATTATATTCTTGATAATCATCAAGATTAAATGCTTTGACTACGCTAAACAAAGTATCTGTATCTCCCCTAAATTTTAAGGATCCCTCATCTAATATTTCACTAAATGTTTTCTTTTTTAACAATAGATTGGATAATTTATCATTAGTTGTATATATAGATAAATCAGCTTGGGAATATTTTCCTTCGTGAATAACTATATTCTTGCCTTTTGTTCTAACAAAATAAATATTTTTACCAATGTGAAAATTAACATGAACTTCTTTTTTTCCAAAAACTGTATGATCAAAATTATGTCTTATAATCATCATAATTTCTTCGTTATTCATATAATGGAAATTTTCATCATCTTCACCAAAATATAATCTATCCTCTATTTTATCTCCAAAAATGATTGCTTGATTTAAGACACCATAAATCCCGGCTTCGGGTCTGAAATATTTATATCCTAAATATAAATTATCAAATATTTGTGTGTGCTCAAATTCTTCAATATCAATTAATTCGTTTATAGATAAATTCTTTCGTAAATTAATATCTGATAACATGTTGATGTATTGTTTTTCTGTTCCTTCTTTTATTCCAACGATATTCTTCTTTAATTTAGGAAAAACCGTATAGATTCTCTTCAATAATTCATCTTGTGTGTATTTACTTTCTTCATCATAGACAAAATCAAGGCATAACAATCCTTGCTTTTGATTCTTAAAGTCATTGCTATATAAAGAATAATTGAACAGTTTAACTATTTTTAAATTGTACGCTTCTGAATTGTCAAAATAATATACTAATTTGTCAATATCTACTTTACTCGGATGAATATTTATAGCGATATACATTGTCTTAATATATTGTTTCATATTGATGTTGGGATAATATGATTCAATTATGTTTAAATCTTCTTCCAACTCTTTGAAGTATTTTGGATAAAACTTTAACGGGTTGCTTTCCACAAAGAAATATTTACCAAAGTACTCATTATTATCTTTATCAACATAAGATTTTATTTTACCTTCTTCATCTAAGTTGATTTTTTTTATTCTTGTCTTAATTACTCCATTTGGGTTAATTAGTTTAAGTTTTTTAATCAATAATTCCCTTAACTCAACATAGGAGCTTTTTAAATAATAAAAACCTGATTTTAAGCCAATAAAGTAGTTACTAAAAAAATTATATGAGTTTACTTCTTGCGAATCCATTCCGTTGATAAAAGGATTTAATAAAAACTCTTTTTTTAAATCTTCATCTTCAAAATATTTATTTAATAAATCCTTTAAGTTATAGTCTCCCCACTCAATCATAAGGGATGTCAGTGTATACGTAGTATTTCTAAGCATATTTACATATTGTTCTAAATAATTTGTGTAATGTCTTTCTAAATCATTAAAAAATTTATGTATATTGTCTCTTGATTTAGGATAATACCTAACTAAATATACTCTAAATTGCTCAAACGAGTGAATTCTTTTTCTGATAATATTGTCCTTATTAACCGTTGCATCTTCTAAAATTTTAAAAAAGTCAATTTCTTTTAATAAACCTAAATCATCTAAATATTCAGATGTTAGTCCGTGCTTATCTAAACCACTAATGATTCCTTTTGAATTGTATTCAAAATGATATTTGTTGTTTTCGGGATCTGTAATATCTATTGTTTCAAAATCATTTTCAGTTTTTGATGAATCTTGAATCACAAGAACTTTCCTCATTTTTCTAGACAAAAAATCCGCAACAATTAATGCGTAAATATCATTTCCATATACAATACAATCATATCTATTATTCAAGATCTCACCTCCGTTTTTTGAAAATTAAAAGCGCTATTAGCGCTTTAATTAATCTGAAGAAATTTTTCGAAATACAAATTCAATGTTTCTCTACTAACATTATATTCCATTTGACGATTAATTGTTACACTAACGTTACCTGTTTCTTCAGAGACAACAATAGTTAAAGCGTCGCTTTGTTCGCTAATCCCAATAGCAGCTCTATGTCTGGTTCCATAAGTCATTGGTAAATCTGTTCTTTCGGTTGATGGATAATACGTTTTAGCACATAAAATTTTATTTCCTCTAATGATTACCGCTCCATCGTGCAACGGAGTGGAAGGGATAAAGATTGATGTTAACAATTCTTTGGATAAATCGGCATTAATCATTAAAGACTTATTTATAAAAGGTGTTAGATTTATATTTCTTTCCACTGTGATTAAAGCCCCTATCTTTCTCTTAGATAAGAAATCCACGGAGTTCATCAATTTTTCAGCTAACTCATTGTCGATTTTTACAGGTCGCTTAACGAATCCGTTAATTCCCAGTTTCTTCAACAAATTTGCTATTTCGGTAATATATGTCATAACAATTATATATGGCATAGGAATAAATACGATAATTCTAGTTGTTAAAGATAAATTACCGGTATAATTTATTAAGAATACTAATGCAGTACCCGCTAAAATGAGCACAAATATTTTAAAGAGCTTAATTGATTTATATGAAACCTTCATTCTTAATGAAATTAAAAATAATGCATATAAATACGTTACTAAAGTTAAAATAGTAAAGTTATCCATGATATCACCTTTCTCTATGATTCTATTCTATATCATTTATAAATTTTATTAAAGTGTATCTTCTTTTTTTACATCTGTTTTTCTAAATACCCAATCAAGTGCAAAATATGCAATTGGAATCAATAAAGCTGAAGCAAATAATGGTGCAACTAATGATAAAATTTTATGAGTTTCATAGTTGAATTTCAACCAATTGATAGCTATAGAATCAAATGCTGATGTTAAAGAAGAACTAATAAACCATCTAGCTAAGAAAACTAATATTACAATTGAAAATTGTACTGTCGACTTTCTTTTTGGTTTAAATGTAAAAATTGCATTGGCAAAATATGAAAAAGTTGAAGCTCCAGCAAAAGCGATTGTGTTAGACCAAAACGCCTGTGATATTTCGCTTTCAAAAGTAAATATTATATTATAAAACAAATAATAAATTAATAAATGAATTCCTGTATTAAAAACACCAATAATTCCAAATGTTAAAAACTTTTTAGTTAAAAAATGTGTCTTTATAAAATTCCAAATCTTACTCAACTTCTAAATCCCCCGATGTCTCTGCAATTAAATAAATTGGTCTGTTTAATGATTGTTTTCTATTTTGATATAGTAAATATATTGTTATATAACTTAGAATACTAATGATCATCAATAAAACTGATACTTGTAAACTGATTATTAAATCACTTACTGTAAAAACATTCGATGTAAATAATATTATATCCATAACAACCAATAAAATGCTTAAAAATGCAAAAATAACCGGTAAAACAAGTAAAATTGTTGAAAATTGATTCATTCCGTTAAATGCATATTTCATTAAAGATTTAAAACTCCATGAACTTTTTCCGTGCTGTCTAGGAATAAAATCATATTCTATACATTTTCTTGAATATCCTACCCAAGAGAATATTCCTTTAACAAAACGATAATTATCTTTAATCTCTAAAAATGCTTTAACAACTATTTTATCTAATAATTGAAAATCTTTTGCTCCATTTTCAAGTGGCATTTCTGTATAAAAATTATAAATTCTATAAAACCAATTAGCAAAAAATGTTCTAAGCTTAGGCTCACCTTTTCTTGATTTGCCTTTTGTATAAATTATCTTATAACCAGCTTCATACTCCTTAATCATTTCTGTGATTAATTTCGGTGGCTGTTGAAGATCGCAATCGATAATAATTACAAAATCTTTATCTTCGCTATTTACGAGTCCAGCATGCATTGCTGATTCTTTACCAAAGTTTCTAGATAAAGAAATATATTTTACTCTGTTGTCTTTTTTACTTATTTTCTTTATTTCTTCTAATGTATTATCTTTAGAACCATCATTAACATAGAGAATATCAAATTCATAATCTTTTATATCAATATATTTGACTACTTCTTTATAGAATAAAGAAACGTTTTCTTCTTCGTTATATGCTGGTACAATAATTCTTCCTTTTTTCATTTTACTTCCACTCCATTTTTCTTTCTCTTTTTAATGATGTATGGAACAAATATAGCTGAATAAACTATTACTCCACCTAAAGACACTATAGCACCTAATCCTAGGCCTTTTGGCATAAATTTTAAGGTTATGTTTATTTCATGAGTTCCATTTGGTATTACAACACCTAGAAATCCACCACTAAGGCTGAGTGTTTCATATTGTGTTTCACTAATAATTACCCAATCATCTGAATAACATACAGGTATCATGATGACTTGATCATACTCAGTGGCACTCATATTAGTATAACTAATATTTATTTTACCATTTTTTATAAATAAATGCTCATCTTCTATTAAATCATTTTCTGTAACACTATTCACATTCGACATATCTTCCATACCATATTTGATAGAAAGACCATAAATGTTAGTATTCATATTATAAATTTGAGCAGTTTTAAATATATAAAGCTTATCAGGTTGTGTTTCAATATTATAAAAACCATCAATTAGATTGTATCTATTTCCAAATTCATCAATAACAAACGCTTTATCAAAACTAAACGAATTGGTAAATGCAAATTTAATTGCATCTTCTCCATTTGAAATATCTATTTCACTTAAATCATAAACTAAATATGCAGCTCTATTAATCGCGGCTTCTTGTCTGATTTTTAATGTTATTGGATAGTTTACATTCTCGGTTTTTTCAACATAAATGGCTTCCGGAATCGCCCCAAAATCACATTTTATTTGATGATCATACCCGGATTGAACTATACAAGCGCCCGTACTTCCATCAGAAAACTCCATGAAAATCTCTCCATAATCTTCTTGTGTTATTCCAGTAGCTTTAATATATATTGATCCGCTATTAAAACTGATGTCCATCTGTTCATTTGAGTATTTATAAAAAGTTCTTTCAGTACTGTCAGCGTGACCTTGACGGATTACAGTTTCTATGCTTGTCACTGAAGAGAAAATAGATACTGTTCCTTCCCCGTGAACACTCGTAACATCTGTGTGTTCTAGATTTGCAAAATCTTCCATTGTTGTTTCGGTATCAATTAAAACACTTAATAACAGTAACTTTTCAGTTTCCATGCTTGAATTTAGGCTTTTATAAGCGCTAAATTCAGTATAAGTCATATATGATTCATATACTTTAAAAGGCGAAACATTCACGATTTCATATAATTTATAAGTATTATTCTCAGATATTAAAGTAAAATATTCCTCAGAAAAACCATAATCATTTTCAGCACTAACCAAGACATATTTATACCCTAAAAAGTGATTTAAATAATAACTAAAAGTATTCATTGAATTTTTAGATTGATATTCGTTTTTATTAAATAATAACTTGCTAATGGCATTTGTTTCTTCATCTGTCCAAGAATGAAAAATTCCTGTATTTGTTGCAAAACCAGTCATTCTATTAAAGTTTGTATCTTCTACATTTAAGTTATCAATATCAACATAAACTCTGAAGAATTCATCATCTTCTATATTTTCTGATAAAAATTTATCAATTTGATAACCATTTTCAAAAGTATCAATTTTATTACCTATTACGAGCGGTCCTGAATAAATATATCCAATTGCAACTAATATTTCTATCCACAAAAATGCTTTTATTACTGTCCATTTTTTTAGCCATCCAAATATTAACAATATCAACAAATATAATCCAGCTACCCCAAATAAAACGGTATCTGCTGTTAGAACATCTCTTGATGCTAGATAATCATCTAATTTTAATTGTGTAATGTAATAATACATTAATCCCCCAAGGATAGCCAAAAAGAAGACTATTATTGGCGTCATAAATTTCATTTTTACTTCTTCAAATCCATGCTTATCAAAAACATGAGCAAATATCATAACTTGAAATATAGCTAACATATTAATCCATCTTGTATAAGGTGCATCTAATGTCCCAGAAAAAATATATGAAAATAAAGGGATAATAATCATTAATAATCCTATAAATATAAATACTTTATAAACCTTGCTGATTTTATCTCTCATAAAAAATATATATGTCATGTAAACTAAACCAATTGCGGTTATATACAAAGAAAAATGTTCTGTAGCATAACTGTTTTCAAAACCGTAGAAACCAATCGGTTTTTGTTCAACAAACATCTTCGCTAAAACTCTAATATATATATTTGGCTGGAATAATTTGAGTTCATAGGAACCAATATTTATAATCCATGCATTAAATGTTCCTTCTGCCCTATATGTTTCTTCCATGATAAATACAATTGAAGGATATGCTATGATGGCAGCCATTAATACTCCAAGTAACAATAATGCAACGAATATTAATATTTCTTTTACAAAGATAAAAAATTTAAAATTAGGTTTTTTAAAATACTCAACCAAGAAGGCAAAACATATAAAAGCTAGTAATGTATATCCTAAATAAAAGTCATAGAATATCGCAGCCATTGAAAACAGCGGAACAATCCATCTGTTCTTCTTAAAGAAATAATGTATCACTATTAAAGCCAAAGGCATATATACTGTTAATGATAAGAAAACTGGAAAAGCCATGAAGCTTACTGAACCACCAGAAATAAAATAGATAATTCCCATCCAAAAAATAGTTCTGTTTTTATATCCTTGAAGAGACAAATAATAAGCAAAAAGCATAACTCCAATGAATATTTTAATTAATTCAGTAACTGAATAAGCTAATCCAATAGGCATTAAATAACTTAAAATAAAAGTTGTTCCAGTAAATAAATCAATTGGTATATAATATACATCTGAAAAGAATGATGCACCAAAATAGTTATTTAAATTAAACCACGATATTGATCCATCCTTTAAACCACTTATAAAATCAACCATGATTGTATAATATTGTAAAATATCGTCACTGGCATTGTTATAAAAACTGTTATTAATTAATATCATAGATATTTGTAATAAAAATAAAGTAGAAAACGTTAAAAGAGCTAAAAATTTAAAGGTTTTTTTCCTATCTGAAAAAGTTTTCTGAATAAATGCAGAAAATTTGTTAGAAATATTTAGTCTTAGTGTCTTAATTTTAGTCATATTTACCTCAAATAAAAATGATATTGTCGTTATATTATAACACATGTTTAACATCAAAAAAAGTGAAGAATTATTGATTATTTGAATAAATAATTAATAAATATTATATAATATACTAAGGTGATGTAATGGAAAATGCAATTTTAGTCGGTTTAGATACCGGTGGAAAAACTGATATAACTGAATCTTTATTGGAATTAGAGAACTTGGCAAGAGCTTGCGAAGTTAACGTTTTGTATAAAATCACACAAAAGCGTGATGCCCCTACAGCCAACTTTTACATTGGCGAAGGAAAGGTTGAAGAAGTACTAGATGCTGCAAATACACTAGATGCTGATTTAGTGATTTTTAATGATGAGTTAAGTCCTAGCCATATTAGAAATCTTGAGAAATCATTAAATATTAAAGTTATAGATAGAACTGTTTTAATTCTTGATATTTTTGCAAAAAGGGCTAAAACTAAAGAAGCAATGCTACAAGTTGAACTTGCTCAAGCAAAATATTTTATGCCAAGAGTTGTCGGAATGTATAAATATTTATCTCGACAAAAATCAGGTACTGGTTCAAAAGGGCCAGGAGAACAACAACTTGAGCTAGATCGAAGAATATTAAGAGATAAAATAACACAATTAAAAAGAGAACTAAACCAACTAGTAAAGATTAGACGCACACAAAGAAGCAAAAGAAAAAACAATGATTTAAAAACAGTTGCCTTAACTGGTTATACAAACGCTGGAAAATCAACTTTAATGAATGCTATTATTGATTATTCTTCAATGCATAATGATAGTTATGCATTTGAACAAAATATGTTGTTTGCTACATTAGAAACTAAAACTCGTAAAATTAGTTTTGAAAACAATCGAGAATTTCTAATAACTGATACTGTTGGTTTTATCGATAGACTTCCTCATCATTTAGTTGAATCATTTAAATCAACGCTTGAAGAAATCGCAGAAGCATCTTTAATCTTACATGTTATAGATGCATCAAATCCTAATTATGAAGATCAAATAGAGGTTGTAGAAGGTGTTTTATCAGATATTGGCGTTCATGAGATACCAATAATTTATGTTTTCAATAAAAACGATATCGCTAAAAGAACCAATCATATAGCTCAAAATCCATCAATTTTTATATCTGCTTTAAATGGAGAAAATATAGATAAACTAGTTGAAATGATAGATAAAATTCTTTATAAAGATATTATTAGAACCAAGATGTTTTTGCCTTTTGAAAAAGGAGATATCTTCTCAAAATTAAAAGAAAATTCGAATATTATTCACACCGAATATAAAGATGATGGTATTTTAATAGATATTGAAATTAAACAAAGTTTATATAACAAATATAAAAAATATGTAATATAAAAAGCAGGAGTTTTCCTGCTTTTTATTTGATAATATCAAAATAATCATTAATAATCTTATTAATTTCATTAACTGTTTTTGCTAATACAATTTTGTTTTTGACTCTAGACGCTCCTTTTAGTCCTTTTATATACCAAGCTCCATGACTTCTCATTTCAAGAACGGCTACTTTTTCGCCTTTTAATTTAACTAATCTTTTTAAGTGTTTCACAATATAAGATTTTCTAGTTTCTAAAGAGATTTCTTTTTCATATTCTCCCGTTTCTAGGTAATCTGCTATCTGCTTAATTAAAAATGGATTCCCTAAAACACCTCTACCAATCATAACTGCATCACAGCCTGTATAATCTAGCATGTATTTTGCATCTTCGGGGGTTCTAATGTCTCCATTTCCTATAACTGGTACACTTACTGCTTCTTTAACAGCTTTGATAATATCTAAATCAGCTTTTCCTGAATACATATCAGTTCTAGTTCTTCCATGTACAGCTATCATGCTTGCGCCAGCTTTTTCCATTAATTTCGCAAATTCTACAGCGTTTTTATCCTTGTGGGTAAATCCACTTCTTATTTTAACTGTTACAGGTTTTTTTACCTTCTCTACAACGCTTTTAACTATATCATACGCAAGCGTTGGTGTAGTCATCAGTTTGCTTCCTGCTCCGGTTTTTATAACTTTATTTACCGGGCACCCCATATTTATATCTATTACGTCACACTGAGAATTTTCATCAATAAATATAGCAGCTTTTGTCATCGTTTCAACGCTACTACCAAAAAGTTGCAAAGAAATGGGTTTTTCAAACTCAGAAATTTCTATCATATCTTTGGTTTTGTTGTTTTCATAAAGCAACCCTTTATCTGAAATCATTTCTGTACATATTAACCCCGCACCAAATTCTTTAAGGATTGATCTATACGCTATATTAGTCACTCCCGCCATTGGAGCAACAAGTACTTGATTATTAATTTCTAAGTCTCTAATTTTCCATTTCATAATTAACACTCTTTCCTATAATCATGTAATATTATATAATAACTATACAAGAAAAACAAAAAAATAGTATTATTTAAATTATATGATATAATACCATCCGGGAAGTGATTAAATGAATGATTATTTAGTAAAAGCTTATGCTTTTGATGGAACAGTAAGAATATATGCAGCAACAACTACAAATCTTGTTGAAGAAGCAAGAAAAATTCATGGTACCTGGCCAGCAGCAAGTGCTGCTTTTGGTAGAGTTTTAACTGCATCGTTAATTATGGGCGCAATGTATAAAGGTGACCAAACACTAACTACAAGAATTAATGGTGGTGGTCCAGTGGGTGAAATAATAACTTTTGTAGATGCGCATGGTCACGTTAAAGGAACTATAGAAAATCCTGAAGTGCATTTTTCTCAAAAAAATAAATTAGCTGTTGGTATAGCTGTAGGTAATAATGGTTTTATTCATGTAACTAAGGATTTAAAAATAAGAGATGTTTTCACATCAAGCGCTCAACTTCAAACTGGAGAAATAGCTGATGATTTTACTTATTATTTTGCAGCGAGTGAACAAATTCCTTCTTCTGTAGGTTTGGGTGTTCTAGTAAATGAAAAAAATGAAGTTTTTGCAAGTGGTGGTTTTATTTTACAGTTAATGCCTGGTTGTAAAGAAGAAACAATCAAAGAGATTGAAGAAAATATTAGTAAAATGAAGCCAATTTCTGAATTAATTAATTCAGATTACAAACCAGAAGATATCATTGAATTAATAACCAAAGGAAAACATGAATTTGTTGATGAAATGCCATTAAGTTATCAATGTGATTGTTCAAAGGAAAGGTTTGAAAAGGGAATAATATCTCTAGGCAAAAAAGAAATTCAAAATTTTATCGATGAAAATCACCCTATAAATATTACATGCCAATTTTGTAAAAAAGAATATTCTTTTACAAATGAAGAACTAAAAAAACTAATTAAAAAAGTAAAACCCTAGAAACTAGGGTTTTTATTTTTATATTATTTTCATGTATCTTTCTAATTCCCATTGAGTAACACAAGTTTTAAAATCATTCCATTCTTTAGTTTTTAACTCAATAAATTTAGAATATATATGGTCTCCTAAAGCCTCTTTTATCAACGGATCTTCTTGCATAACATCAATTGCTTCTTTTAAATTATCAGGTAAATTTTTTACCCCTAATGCTTCTCTTTCTTTTTTTGATAACTCAAAAAGATTTGCATTTATTGAATCAATTAATGGTAATTCATTTTCAATTCCTTCTAGACCTGCCGCTAGTATTACTGCCATTCCTAAATACGGATTAGTTGATGTGTCTACACTTCTAATTTCTGTTCTTGTAGTTTTTCCTCTCGTTGCTGGTATTCTTACCATAACAGATCTATTGTGTTCAGACCACGAAACATAACAAGGCGCTTCATACCCTGGAACTAGCCTTTTATATGAGTTCACAGTAGGATTTGTAATCGCACAAAATGATCTAGCGTGGGTTAAAATCCCCGTAAGCCATTGTCTACATGTTATGCTTAAACCAGCTGGGTCGTTTTCATCATAAAAAGCATTGTTTCCATCTAAATCACTTAACGAACAATTTGTATGCATTCCCGAACCATTTATATTAGCGATTGGCTTAGGCATAAATGTTGCATGTAATCCGTGTCTTCTGGCAATATTTTTAACTACTAATTTAAATGTTTGAACATTATCACAAGCCTCTACAATATCAGAAAATTCAAAATTAATTTCGTTTTGTCCAGGCGCTACTTCGTGATGACTGGCTTCCATTGTAAATCCTATTTTTTCTAATTCAAGAACGATATCTCTTCTGCAATCTCCAGCGCCATCAATTGGTGATAAATCAAAATATCCACCATTATCAGCAACATCCATTGTAATTTCTCCATTTTCATCTAATTTAAAAAGAAAAAATTCTGGTTCAAATCCGATATTTAATGTAGAAAATCCTAGTTTTTTCATTTTAGAAGCAACTCTTTTTAAGTTTGCTCTTGGGTCAACTGGTGACGGTTCTCCATTTGGTGTATAAACATCACATATCAACCTAGCAACCTTACCATAGCTTGTTTCTTCCCAACTAAAAATCAACCAGGTATTAAAGTCAGGCTTTAAATACATGTCAGCTTCCATAATTCTTACAAAACCCTCAATTGAAGAACCATCAAACATAACTTTGCCATCTAGGGCTGTTTCTAATTGTCCCACTGGAATCTCAACGCTCTTAATAGTACCTTGAATGTCTGTAAACATTAATCTAATGTAACGAACATTCTCTTCCTTAGCGATTCTTAAGATATCGCTTTTAGTATATTTTTTCATAATTTTTTTCTTATAAACACTTAAACCAATGCATATGCACCTTTAAACGGTTATAACCTTTCTTTTTTTGTGAAGCCCCATTGCTTCTTATGAAATTATAATAAAAGAAGATAAAAAAATCAATAGGTTACTAACTATTGTCTGTTAGTAACCTATTACAAGCTTCTATTTTATCTATATGGTTATTCATTGCGTATTGTAATATATGTTTGTGAGCTTCTTCTTCTGAAAGGCCTTTTTTCATTAAAAATCTTTTACAATTATTAATAATTTTATTTTCCTCTATTTTCCTAGATAGTTTTTTATTTTCTGTGCTTAATTGATTTATCTGTTTGCTATATTTATCTAGTAAATTAATAGATAATGGTAGTTCTATATCCATTTTATTTTCATCAATAATTACAAGATTAGTGTGTTCTTTAAGTTTGTTAAATGGATTCATATTTGTATTAGAAGTTATATAAATTATATTACATAGCTTTTGAATAATTGCATTTTGAATAAAATTATAAAGATTTGATAATCTATATGAGGTGTGAATAATAACAAATCCATATTTTACAAGATCATCTCGTTTAATTGGTTTATCTGTTATCTGAAACACATAGTTTTTTTCTGATAATATTCTATTAATTCTTAATTTTAATAATCCATCATTAATACAAATTAATATATGCTTCATTTTTTAATATTTTAATGGATATTTATCTGTTAATAACTTAACTCTTCTTTTAACTTCTGTAAAAATTTCTTCAGAATCTGGATTACTTAAAATCATATCTACTAAAACAGCTACTTCAATAAAGTCTTCTTCTTTAAATCCTCTAGTTGTCATTGCAGGAGTCCCTAATCTAATTCCGCTTGTAACGAAAGGTTTTTTGGTGTCATATGGAATTGTGTTTTTATTACATGTAATGTTTGCTAAGCCTAATAGTCTTTCTGCTTTTTTACCGCTCATTTTAGCTTTTGATAATACATCAAGTAATAATAAATGATTATCAGTACCACCTGAAACAACATGATATCCTAATTCAATAAATTTATCAGAAAATGCTTTTGCATTTTTAACTACTTGTTCTTGATATTTAACAAAATCGTCAGATAAAGCCTCTCCAAATGCAGCTGCTTTAGCGGCTATTATGTGCATTAATGGTCCACCCTGTATACCTGGAAAAATTACTCTATTAACCTTTTTAGCAATTTCTTCATCATTGGTCAATATAATTCCACCTCTAGGCCCTCTTAGGGTTTTATGTGTTGTAGATGTGACTATGTCTGCGTATTCACATGGATTAGGATGCAATTTAGCAGCTACTAATCCAGCAATGTGAGCCATATCTACCATAAATAAAGCTCCTACTTTATCACATATTTCTTTAAATCTTTTAAAATCTATAATTCTTGGATAGGCACTAGCTCCAGCTACTATTAATTTTGGTTTAATTTCTAAAGCTTGTTTTTCTAATTCTTCATAATCTATTGTTTCTGTTTCTTTATTAACAAAATATGGATAAAATTCATAATCAATTCCGCTAAAACTTAATGGATGTCCGTGGGTTAAATGACCACCTTGATCCAAAGCCATTCCCATAACTTTATCTCCATGTTCGATAATAGCTCTATAGGCCCCCATATTTGCAGTTGAACCTGAATGTGGTTGAACATTTGCATACTGTACGTTGAAAATCTTCTTTATTCTTTCAATAGCTAAATTTTCTGCTTCATCTACAAATTCGCATCCACCATAGTATCTTTTACCTGGATAGCCTTCAGCATACTTGTTAGTTAAAACACTACCATCTGCTTCCAAAACAGATTTAGAAACAAAATTTTCTGAGGCAATTAACTCAATGTGAGTTTCTTGTCTGTTAATTTCTTTTTGAATGACTTGAAAAAGGTCATTGTCTGTTCTTTTTAATTCCATTTTTTTCTCCTCTTTATTTATTCGAAATTTCTTTCGAAATAATCTTCTTAAATTGGTTATATAAAATTATAAAATCTTTTAATTCCAAAGCTTCAGCTCTTGTCATTGTATTAATTCCTACTTCTGCTAATATCTCAAAAAACTGTTCCTTTGTCAATTGATTATATGTTGAGTATAAATTATTAACTAGCGTTTTTCTTCTTTGTGAAAAACATGCGTGTACAAACTTATAAAAATCTTTATGTTCATTATTGAAAATATCTTTTCTAACGGTTAATTTAATTACTGCAGAATCAACATTTGGCTTAGGATAAAAAACTGATTTTGGAACTTTAAACAAATACTCCGATCTGGTTTGATGTTGAATAATTACACTTAGTGCGTTGTAATCTTTAGTGTTTGGTTTCGATGTTATTCTTTTAGCAACTTCAAGCTGCATCATTAAAGTTAATGAATCTATCCCATTAACACCTTCTAAGAATTTCATAATTATAGGCGTAGTAATATGATATGGTAAATTACTTATTACGATTATTTTGTTTACATCAAAAAAGTAATCTTTTATGTCTTTGTTAACATCAATTTTTAAAATATCTTTGTTAAAAAGTTTATAGTTTTTATACTCTTTAAAAAAATCATTTAGATATGGTATTAATTCGTCATCAATTTCATAGATTAACATTTTCTTTGCTACTTTTATAAGCTTTTTTGTTAATGCTCCTAAGCCTGGTCCTATTTCAATTACACCCGTCTCGTTATCAGCTCCAGATTTTTCAATTATGTTATTTATTATATTTTCATCCAGTAAAAAATTTTGACTAAACTTCTTTTTTGCTATTACTTTTTTTTGATCAATTAACGCTTTTCTATCATTTTCCATATTTAACCTCCTTGAGCTTAGAGTCGATTTCTTTCAATGTTATACACAACATGTTTAATGTATTTAAAAATGATTTTCCATTAAAAATTGGTATATTTAGCGCTTTACACAAATCATTTCGCAATTTACTTGATCCAAATTTGTTAATCAACTCTCTTTGCATTAGGTCTTTGGTCGTTATAGGTTTGGTTGTGTTTCCTACTGTAAACATGCTAGATAGACTTTTTTTAATATCCTCTTTATTAGCGTGTTCAACACCGACCTTACGGTTGTTCTTACTAATTGCATTTTCTTTGTTTATATATGCGATTTTAAAATTTCCGTTTTTTTCTAAAATTTTATTAGTGATTTTTTTTCCTGGAAAATCTGGATCCAGGAACAAAACAACTTCTCTTTTTTTGCTTGTCTCATATATAAGATTTATTGTCTCTTTTGATATCTCACTCCCGTTTGTTACGATACATTCTAAGTCTGGATAAATGCTTTTTAGTTTTTGTTCGTCATGCTTGCCTTCGACGACAACTACTTGTTTATATTTCATTATTGGTTTTGAAAATATTTTCTTTTTATCTTCTCAGGAATAATTATTTCAATAGCTTGTTGGCAAACATCAATGTATTGATTTCCTGTACCACCAGATTCTCCATCAATATTCCATCTTGATTTTGCATCAGTTTTAATCTCTAGTTTTCTTGACTTGAATCTTTTAACTAAAGGAGTAGACCAAAACGGAATGATGAATGAAATCATATATAATAACCAATTAAATGGAGTATAACTCTTATATAGAACAACATCTACTTTACCATCATCTAACGATGGTTTATAAACCATATTTATCCCTGCAACTCGTTTTGAGTTTATTATTAGAGCTAAAGAATATGTACCTCTTTCGTCCCCGTTATCGTGTCTTATTTTCATTCTCATTTTTGGAATTGTAAATATTTCAACAGCCCCTTGAACTATGTATGCTAAATATCCAATCTTTTTCTTTAATTGTGAATCTGTTACGTAGCTAATATCAATAAATGCTCCATTACCAGAGACATAACAAAAATATCTGTTATTAGTTTTAACAACGTCCATCTTTGCACTTACTCCACTAAGAATATTTTGTGTTGCTTTTTCAATGTTTCTTGATAGTCCTAAACTCATACCAATATCACAGCAAGTTCCAGCTGGAATGTATCCTATTAGTGGCCTGTAATCAAATTCCATTAGCCCGTTGACACATTCATTAAATGTTCCATCTCCACCAACGATAATCATAAGTCTAAACTTTTTTTCACAAGCCATTTTTGATAGTTCCGTGGCTTCTCCTGGATAATTTGTCTTACAAACTAAAACATCGTCATACTTATTTTTCAATAAATTAATGACGAGTTGTAATTTTGATTCGAATTTTTGATTCCCACTTTTGGGATTATAAATAAGGATAACTTTTTCCAAAAAATCACCTAATTAATTATAGCATAGTATATATTAAAATTAAACCGAAGAATTTTATTAATTAATTTGTTTTTTATTACTTACAGACATACAAATCTATTCATATTTCTGTTATAATATTTTTGGTGATAAAAAATGCAAAATATAGATACTGTTTTATTTGATTTAGATGGGACATTAGTCGATTCAAATGAATTAATTATTAAATCCTTCTATGAAACGATGAAAAAATACATCCCAAATCGAGAATTTTCCAGAAAAGAATTGATTGAAATGATCGGACCGCCATTGAAAGAAACTTTTTTAATTGCTTCCAGCGATCCTAAAGTTATATTAGAGATGATCAACTATTATCGTAAAGTGTATGTTGATTTGGAATTTGATTATATAAAACTATATCCCAATGTGTCTGAAACTCTTAAAAAATTGGTTGATAATAATGTTCAATTAGGTATTGTAACTACTAAATTTAAAGAATCTGCTATGCCTTCCATAAAACATTATGGTTTAGATAAATACATCAGTTCTTACTGTTTTTTAGATAATGTAACCGAACACAAACCTCATCCTGAACCTATTTTTTATGCGCTAAAACAATTTAAGAGTTATAAAAATGTATTGATGGTTGGGGATAATGGTTCAGACATCTTGGCTGGTAAAAACGCTTCTACGCTTACCTGTGGAGTTGAGTGGTCAATAAAGAAGGATTTAATTAAAGGGTTGAATCCGGACTATTGGATAAATGATTATTTAGATTTAGTAGATATTGTTATAAAAAAGGAGAAATAATATGAATAATTGTATTTTTTGTAAAATTGTAAATGGCGAAGTTCCTTCTTATAAAATATATGAAGATGAAAATGTAATGGCAATTTTAGATATTTCACAAGCTACAAAAGGGCACACTTTGATTTTATCAAAGAAACATTATAAAAACCTATATGATATTGACGAGAAACTGGCAGGAGATATCTTTAGAGTCGTTCCTAAAATTGCTAACGCTATTAGAGATGCTTTTAATCCAATCGGTTTAAATGTCCTCATTAACACAGAAAAACCTTTACAAGCTGTTTTTCATTTCCATTTACATATAATTCCTAGATACTATTTAGATGGTGTAGATATTGATTTTATCAATAATCAGGGAAACACTAGCAAAGATGAGTATGAAGAAATAAAAGAAAAAATTATTAAAGCATTGAAATAATGCAAAAGCACTCAAATTTGAGTGCTTTTTTTTAAAAACTATCATTCAATAAATCTTCTACTGATTTATCTTCTTCTGTGATTTCTTCTTTATTTTCTGTTTCAACTTCTTGTGTTATGTTTTCTTCGTTTTCAATAATTAAGTTTTCTTCAATATCCTCTTCATCTTCAGGAGCGCTTACTAAAGCAATTGTAGATACCGTGTGTTCGCTAACTAAATTAATTATTTTAACCCCTTGTGTAGCTCTTTTGGTTGTTGATATTTGATTGATTGGTGTTCTAATGATTATTCCTTTATCTGAAACAACCAATAAATCTTCGTTTCCATCAACACTGACTAATTTAGCTAAATCGCCATTTTTCTCTGTAATATTGATTGTTTTAACGCCTTTTCCACCGCGTTTTTGACAACGATATTCATCAACTTCAGTTCGTTTACCATATCCTAATTTAGTTATAACTAAAATTTGATTTCTATCCTCGGTTACTGATGTTACACCAACAACACTCTCACCTTCAGTAAGGTTTATTCCTCTTACACCGGCTGCGGTTCTACCCATCGATCTAACATCTTCTTCTTTAAATCTAATCGCTTTCCCGTTAGATGCACCAATAATAATGTCTCTTTGTCCATCAGTTAATTTAACTGAATGTAATAAATCATCATCTTTCAATGTGATTGCTCTAATCCCATTAACCCTAATGTTTGTAAAATCAGATACCTTAGTTCTTTTTACTATTCCTTTATTGGTAGTAAAGAATAAATACCCTTCATCAAAATCTTTAAGAGTCATCACAGCAGCTAATTCTTCGCCTTCTGTAAGGTTAAGTAAATTAACGATAGGTAATCCTTTAGAATTTCTTCCATAATTTGGAATTTTATACCCTTTCATTTTATAAACTCTTCCTAAATTGGTAAAGAACAACATATAATCATGAGTTTTTGTAAAAATAATTGAATCAATAATATCATCTTCGTTAAGATTCATTCCTGTTTTTCCTCTACCGCCTCTATTTTGGGCTCTGTATACGTCTACATTCATTCTCTTAACATATCCGTTTGTTGTTACAGCTATAATGACATCTTCAACAGGAATTAAATCTTCATCTTCAATGTCATAGTCTCCAAATGGATCTATATCAGATTTTCTTTCATCTCCATATTTTTCTTTAATTTCATTTGCTTCATCAATCAGAATTTTATTTTGTTTTACAGAATCATTTAAAGTTTCAGTTAAATCTTCGATTGTTAATTCTAGTTCGCCAGCTTCATTGTTAATCTTATCTCTTTCTAGGCCGGATAATCTTCTTAATTGCATTTGTAAAATTGCTTTTGCTTGTACTTCTGTGAATTTAAATACTTCAATTAGTTTTTCTTCTGTGTCATCATAAGAACTTCTAATAATTTTAATAATTTCATCAATATTATCTAAAGCAATGATAAATCCTTCTAATAAATGTAATCTTTGTTGAGCTTTATCTAAGTCAAATCTAGTTTTTCTTAACAAAACTTCAACTTGGTGATTATAATAGTGTCTTATGATATCAATTAATCCTAAAACTTCTGGTCTATCATCGACTAACGCTAGCATGTTAGCTCCAAAAGATACTTGAAGTTGTGTGTTTTTATAAAGATTATTTAACAAAACTTCAGGATTTATATCTTTTCTTAATTCAAGAACCACTCTCATGCCTTTAAGGCTCGATTCATCTCTTAAATCTGTAATTCCTTCGATTCTTTTTTCTTTAGCTAGTTCTGCTATTTTATCAATAAGATTTGATTTATTTACTTGGTAAGGTATTTCTTTGATGATAACTTGTTTTTTACCATTAGCCATTTCTTTGATTTCGGTTTTAGCCTTAATTCTAATTACTCCACGTCCCGTTTTGTAAGCTTGTGTCATACCATTTTTACCTAAAATTATCCCTCCGGTAGGAAAATCTGGGCCTTTGATATACTCCATCATTTCTTCAACGGTAATATCTTGGTTATTTATGTATGCTATATACCCTTCAATTACTTCAGTTAAATTATGAGGCGGTATGTTTGTTGTCATACCTACAGCAATCCCTGTAGCTCCGTTAATTAAAAGGTTAGGTATTCTTGTAGGTAATACTTTTGGTTCCTGTTCAGACCCATCATAGTTATCAATAAAATCCACTGTATCTTTTTTTAAATCTTTAAGTATTTCCATCGTTATTTTTTCCATTTTAGCTTCGGTATAACGAGAAGCCGCTGCTGGGTCTCCGTCAATTGAACCAAAGTTTCCATGTCCGTTAACTAGTGGATATCGATAACTAAAATCTTGAGCCATTCTAACCATTGAATCATATATAGCTGCATCTCCATGAGGGTGATATTTACCCATTACATCCCCAACAATACGTGCAGATTTTTTATATTGTTTGTCTGGATATACACCTAATTCATCCATTCCATATAGAATTCTTCTATGAACTGGTTTTAATCCATCTCTTACATCGGGTAATGCTCTAGCTACAATTACACTCATTGCGTAAGATAAAAAGGATTTCTTCATTTCATTTGCTATATTTATTTCAACTATTTTATTTGTTATATTCTCTTCTTCGTTTTCTAAAATTAATTTATCTTCCATTTTTTACACCTACACATCTAAATTAGTAACGTATTCAGCGTTTGCTTGAATAAATTCTCTTCGGCTAGTTACATCATCACCCATTAACATTGAGAAAATTCTATCCGCTTCAATAGCATCTTCCAATGTTACTAGTAATAATGTTCTATTTTTAGGATCCATTGTTGTCTCCCATAATTGTTCAGGATTCATTTCTCCAAGCCCTTTGTATCTTTGAATTGTCGGTCTTGACTTAAATTCAGCCATCACTTTTTCAAGTTCACTTTCTACATATGCATATTTAACTGTCTTTCCAACCTGAACTTTGTATAACGGTGGTTGTGCTATATAAATGTGCCCTTTTTCAATTAATGGTCTTAAATATCTGAAGAAGAAAGTCAATAATAATGTTCTAATGTGTGCTCCATCAACATCGGCATCGGTCATAATTACAACTTTATTATATCTAATATTTTCAATATTAAATTCTTCACTAATTCCAGTTCCAAAAGCTTGTATCATCGATAAAATTTCTTTATTTTGTAACGCTTTATCTAATCTTGATTTTTCAACATTTAACACTTTACCTCTAAGCGGTAAAATTGCTTGAAATTCTGAGTCTCTTCCCTGTTTAGCTGAACCTCCAGCAGAATCCCCTTCGACAATATATATTTCTGATACTGAAGCGTCTTTAGATCTACAATCAGCTAATTTAGATGCAAATCCTAACGCATCTAATGGTGATTTTCTTCTAGTTGCTTCTCTAGCTTTTTTAGCTGCTATTCTAGCTCTTTGAGCCATTAAAGATTTTTCTATGATTATTTTAGCTGCTTGAGGAGTTTCAAGTAAAAATCTTTCTAATCCTTGCTTCATAATTGCTGATACAGCCGTTCTAGCATCACTACTACCTAATTTTGATTTTGTTTGTCCTTCAAATTGTGGGTCAGGATGCTTTACGGACACAATTGCAATTAATCCTTCTCTAGTATCATCACCTTGAAGAGATTCATCTTTTTTAAATAAATTATTGCTTTTGCCATAACTATTTAAAACTGTTGTTAAAGTTCTTTTAAATCCTTCTTCATGTGTTCCCCCATCAGGGTTGTTAATATTATTTGTGAAAGGATAAATATTTTGAGCGTATCCGTTATTGTATTGCATAGCAATTTCAACTAAAACCCCATCTAACTCTCCTTCAAAATAAGCAACTTCTTTATGTAAAACATCTTTTCCTTCATTTAGGAAAGCTACATATTCACTAACGCCACCTTCATAACAATAATCTTTAAAAATTGTTAAGTTTTCATCTCTTAAATCCGCTATGCTAAACTTAATTCCTTTGTTTAAAAATGCTAATTGTTGAATTCTAGTGCGTAATATTTCAAATTCATATTTAGTTGTTTCTTTAAATATTTCTGGGTCCGCTTTGAATGAAACTATTGTTCCTGATTTATCTGTATCTCCTATTATTTTTAACTCATCGTGCAAAAAACCATGATCAAATGTAATCAAGTATTTTTTTCCATCTTTATGTATTTCAACATCCATATAAGTACTTAAGGCGTTAACTACTGATGCCCCTACACCATGAAGCCCCCCTGAAACCTTATATGAGTTATGGTCGAATTTACCGCCAGCATGTAATGTGGTGTACACTGTTTCCACTGATGGTCTGCCGGTTTTAGGGTGGATATCAACAGGAATACCTCTACCGTTATCTGTTACTTTAATAACATCTTCAGGTAAAATTTCAACTGTAATTGTGTCACAAAAACCAGCTAAAGCTTCATCAACTGCATTATCTACTATTTCCCAAACTAAATGATGTAATCCTCTAGAACTAGTTGTTCCTATATACATCCCTGGTCTTTTCTTAACTGCTTCTAGTCCCTCTAATATCTGAATGTTACTAGAATCGTATTTGTCATAATTGTCCATTCCTGTATTCCTCCATTATCGTATTGTTTTGAACTCTAAATATTGTTGATTTTTTTAATATTTGTTCTTGTATATTTTCTAGATTTGTTGTTGTAATAATTGCTTGTGCTTCTAATTTTAATAAATATTTTATTAATTTGTTTTGTCTTTTTGAATCTAATTCACTAAAAACATCATCTAATAAAAATATTGGTCTTTCTTTATATTTTTCTTCTATAATGTCGCTAATTGCTAATACGACAGCTAGAACCATAATTCTTTGTTCGCCTTGAGATGCGTTATCTTTTGCTGATAAGTCTCTTAAAAGAAAATCAAAATCATCTCTATGCGGACCCAAATTCGTTGTTTTAAGATAAATATCATTTTTATACTTGCTTTTAAGTGTTTTTTCTATATCGTTTTCGAGTGAAGGATTATATTTAAGTACAAAATCTACTTTTTTATCTGATAAGAATTGATACATTCTTTTCAAAGAGTGGTTTATCTTTTTAATAAATTCTTTTCTAAATTCTACAATCAATTCAATTGATTTAGATAATTGTTCCGTTATTACATCTAGTAATGTTAAATCTGGATTATTTTCTTCTGATAATTTTTTTAGTAATTCATTTCTTTGTTTCAATATAAGTCTAAAGTTTGTTAATTCATATAGATATTGTCTATCAATTTGTCCGTAAGCTAAATTAATAAAATATCTTCTATCTTTCGGTGATCCTTTAATTATCATTAAATCTTCCGGCAGAAAAGACAGCACATTAATTGAGCCGATATAATCACTTAATTTTTTTATCTCTTTATTGTTTATAAGTGTTTTTTTGCCTTTTTTTGAATTTACAATTTTTAGATTGATTTTTCTCTTTTGGTTTAAAGCATCTGCTGAAATTCTGGAAAATTCTGAATTATAAGTTATTGTATTTATATCGTTTGTTTTATATGATTTCGCTAAAGACAAAAAATATATTGCTTCTAGTAAATTTGTTTTTCCGCTACCGTTATCGCCAACAAAAAGATTAACTCCTTCACTAAAAACAATGTTTTGTTTTTTATAATTTCTAAAATTATATAATTCTAACTTATTAACTCTCATTTTTAGTTATTAGATATTTCTCGGATTTTATAGATACAACATCTCCTGGATATATCTTTTTACCTCTTCTATTTTCTGGCTCATCATTTAAGAGAATCTCATAAGTCTGTAAAAATATTTTAGCTTCTCCTCCAGAACTTACTATACTTAAAAACTTTAATAATTGTCCCAAAGTTATGTATGCTGTTTTAATGGTAATTTTTTCCATTTTTTCACCTTTTTATTATTTATATATATATTATATAATAATATATAAAATAATTCAATATTTTTAGATTAAAAAATGCTTATATTTTAATTTTAAGCGTTAGTCTATATCCCGATATATAAAAATCAAAAAAACACCTTAAATTTAAGATTTAAAGTGTTTAATTTAAAATTCTATATTTTTAGACTAACAACCTTTTGCAAAAAATCAACCATTGTATATAACCAATGTCTATCTAATTTTAATGTATCTAAAATTATATGTATTCTATTTCTCTTAAATGCAAATCTTATGTGACTAGAAACATCTATTCCTGATTTAAAAAGATTATCTCCAGCTATATACTTTGATGCGTCTTCTGTTAACATTAAAGTTACATTCGTTTTGTTCTCTATAATTTTTTCAGTACCAATCTCTTTTGTTAAGAATTCAAAAAGCTTCTCGTAGATATAAATTTCTAATTGTTGATCGTACTTACCAAATCTATCGTTCAATTCATTTAAAATTTCATATGCTTCTTCTATAGTTGTTGCTTTGTTAATTTTTTTATGTACCTCTATTTTAACAAAGTCATCTTCAATGTATTTATTATCTATAAAGCGCGAAACTTTGGCCTTAACTCCCTTTTTCTGTTTTTTGATTTTTTGAGTTTCTGAAGCGTTAGAAATCTCTTCTTCAAGTATTTTCATGTACATATCAACTCCTACCGAGTCAATAAATCCAGATTGTTCTCTGCCTAAAACATCTCCAGCTCCACGGATAGATAAGTCTCTAATAGCGATTTTAAATCCGGAACCCAACTCAGTAAATTCCTTAATTACCTTTAGTCTTTTTTCTGCTTCTTCAGTTAGTATTTTGTTCTTTTTGTACATCAAGTATGCATAGGCAATTCTATCGCTTCTACCAACTCTACCTCTAATTTGATATAGCTGGGATAGCCCTAATTTATCAGCATCATGTACAATCAATGTATTAGCGTTTGGTATATCTATACCCGTTTCAATAATGGTTGTTGAAACAAGAATATCAACTTCTTGATTAATAAAATTATCAACCACTTTTTCTAAATCCATTTTTCTCATTTTTCCATGAGCTATATCAATTCTAGCTTCAGGTACAAGCTTTTGTATTCTGTCAGCAATTAAATCAATGTCTTCTACTTTATTATATAAATAGAATATTTGACCTTTTCTACCGAGTTCTCTTTCTATTGCATCTTTTAAAATAATGTTATTTCTCTCTAAAACATAAGTTTGAATAGGGTACCTGTTTTCGGGTGCGGTTTCTAATAAAGACATGTTTTTAACGCCCATTATAGCCATATTTAGTGTTCTAGGTATTGGTGTTGCCGATAAGGATAATACATCTACATTAACCTTGATTTCTTTTATTTTCTCTTTATGTAAAACTCCAAATCTTTGTTCTTCATCTATCACTAATAATCCTAAATCTTTATAGATTACATCATTTGACAGTATTCTATGGGTTCCAATAAGAATATCAACGTTTCCTTCTTTTAATTTTTTTAGAATATCTTTTTGATTTTTCTTTGTTATAAATCTATTTAGTATAGCAACATTAATACCAAAACTATCCATTCTTTCTTTAAATGTATTATAGTGTTGTTTTGATAATACTGTTGTTGGTGCTAAATATGCAACTTGCTTTCCGTTTAAAACCGCTCTAAACGCTGCTCTCATAGCTATTTCGGTTTTACCAAACCCAACATCTCCACAGATTAAACGATCCATGGGCATTTTCTTACCCATATCATTTAAAACATCATTTATAGTTTTTGTTTGATCTTCAGTTTCTTTATATGGAAAACTTTCTTTAAATTCATCTTCTAAATCTTTATACTCAGAAAATTTATATCCTACTGAATTTTCTCTTTTAGCATATAATTCAATTAACTGGTTGGCAATCTCTTTAACTTGTTCTCTAACTCTGTTTTTTGCTCTGGTCCAATCAGAACCTCCTAATTTTGATAACCTCGGAGAATATCCTTCATTTCCTGAATATTTATGTATTTGATCAATTGCATCGACCGATATATATAATTTATCTCCACCTTTGTATTCTAAGTGTATATAATCGTTTATTTGTTGACCGAATTTCATTGTTTTGATTTCTAAAAACTTACCTATACCATAATCATAGTGAACGACATAGTCTCCTTTTTTTAAATCATTTACGCTGCTAAGTCTTTTTGACTTTTTATATACAGATACATAATCCCCTCTTTTTCGTGTGATCATCTTCTTAGTAATAGCTTCTTCTGTTATTAAATGTGTATTAAAACTGTCTGAATTGAAATCAAATGTATTCTCGCTAATTATTAAATTTAGTTTATTCTTAATAATTTTGTCTTTTTTGTTTAAAATATAATAGTTTATATTTTTATCTATTAAAACTTGTGCTAGTTTATTTAAAGTTTTTATATTTTTAAATGATATTATTGTTGTTTTTGTATTGTTGTTTTTTATTAAATCATTATATAGCATGTTTAAATCGTTGCTATAAGTTAATACCTCTTTACCAAAGATTGAATATTGTTTTTGATAATCCTTTTTGTAAGAGTAATCTAAATAATCTATTAAAACAGATTTATTGTTCAATACTTCGTTAAAATCATATAGCATATTAAATTCCATTTTAGGATAATCACCCGAATTTAAATACCATTCTTTAATTTCTTCAATTAATATCTTATTCTGTTCTTTTAATCTTAAAAAATCTAGAAAAAAAACAGTTTTCTTGTTTGTGTAATCTAATATTGTTTTATGTTTTTCTGTTAAAAAAGGTAAATATCTAATTAATCTATCTAATTCATTGTGATGCTCTAAATTTTCTAAATCTTTATATAAAACTTCTTTTGTTTCTTCGTTAAAATCTAGTTTATTCATTTTATCTTTAACTATAAGTTCTATTTTTTTGAATTCTTCTTCCGTATAGAAAAATTCAACCATAGGCAATAATTTAATAGCTTTTTTATTTTCTATTGATCTTTGAGTGTCAATATCAAACGTTTTAATTAAATCCAAGGTTTCGCCAAAGAAATCTAGTCTATATGGATTTTTTTCTCCTAAAGGGTAGACATCAATAATTCCTCCCCTAACAGCAAAATCTCCCACTTTTTCAACTATATATTCTTTTTTATAACCATAACTGATTAGTTTTTCACTTATCTTGTCAATCGAATATTCTTTATTTAATTCTAAATTAATAATAGATTCTAACCACTTTTCAACTGGTAATTCAGGTTTTAATATGCCAAATAAATTAGTAACTACTATTTTCTTTTTGTTGCTAATGATATTTTTTATCGTATTAATTCTCTCAACTCTAAATTCCATAGAAGATACCAAAAGCTCGTTTGTTATAAATTCATCCTGCGGAAAGAAACAAATATTATTTGAATCAATTACTTGACATAACTTATCATATATAAGTTGTGCTTTATAAAGGTTTGGAGTAATTAAAAAAACAGATTCATTACTTCTTTCAAAATATTCCAACAACAAAAGCAATGAATTATCTTCATTTGTATTGTTTATGTAAACTTCTTTGTTGTTTTTTATTGAGTCAATTATTTTAGTCATCAACTCGTTCTCTTTTAGAAAATCAATTATTCTTTTCATTTTTCCTCCACGTGCTTTATGCGAGTAATATACTCGCAGGGGTTATATGCAATTTTTTATTTACTCTTTTGTATGTTATAAGCAAATTTCATTAAAAGTCTGTTGGGAATAATTTTTATAAGAAAGTATAATATTTTAAATCTAATTCCTGGTATTATTTTTTCTTTATTTTTATCAGAAGCTTTCAGTATTATTTTTGCACATTTATGTGCGCTCATGCCTCTATTGTTTTTGGCATTTGCGCTTGTGCTAAATTCTGTTTTTACAGGTCCTGGAAGCGCGGTTAATATTCTTATATTATTATTACTTTTCTTCAACTCATAATTGATAGCTCTTGAAAAATTGTTTATATATGCTTTACTTGAAGAATAAACTGCGTGTCTTGGTGTTGGCAAACAACCCGCTAAAGATCCAATGTTAATTATTTTACCTATTTTATTATTATCAATATATAGCTTTGTAAGAATTTGTGGTGCTTCTATATTTAATTTTATTATTTTCATTTGCCGATCTAAATTGTTATCTATAAAATCTCCTAGATAGCCTATTCCAGCATTATTAATTAAAAGATCAATCTTAATGTTCTTAGTTATATCGAAAAGCTTATAACAATTATCATTTATAGACAAATCTAAGTCTAACACTGTGACATTAATGCCCTCTTCTTCTAATTCTTTCTTTAGTAATTCTAATTTATCTATTCTCCTTGCTACTAATATGATATTGTATTTCTTTTTAGATAAAATCTTAGAAAACTCTTTACCCAACCCAGAACTTGATCCCGTAATTATAGCATACATAAAAAACCTCATATATTAACATTCATATTCTAATTATACCATATAAATGAATAAAATAATATCTATAAAAACACACGATAAAAGAAATATATTTTCGCGTTATTTTGAATATTATATTTATTTATTTATTTATTTTTTAATGTAGTTTTATTGCTTAATTATTTTCTTCATTGTTGCTTTTTTATATATAGTTTTTTATATATATAATAAATTTTAAAAAATAATTTCCGATAAAAATCGAGTGTCTTTTGTTTATGTCTATTTATAGACGTTTCCTGACATTTTATAAAACTTTAATATTTTAATGATTTATTAATCTTATTAAGTTGTTTTTAAAATATATTATGCAGAATAGAATGTTGGTTGATACTTTCCTATTAAGCGGTCTTGTTCTGTCAGCTAACGTGGATCACTAAATTTTCTACTTGACTAAAAGCTAATATTTAATTCGTCGTTATATGTTTCTAACATATATTTTTCTCAACAATTTAATGTGTGTTTTTTTAATGGTTTTTCTTTTTTAATCGCAAATTCTATTTTTTTCATTGCTTTATATCTTCAATTATTCTATTAAAATCAAAAAATAGAAACAGTATAAAAACACCTACATTTAGCGTTTGTAGGTGTTTCTTTTATATTAACTTTTATTGTATTTATTCATTAAGATTTCAAACCTATCTTCCTTAATAAAATCTTCAATCAATTTGTTTAAATTAATAGTTAACTCATCTAATATTTGAGATTCATATTTAGTAAAATTACTTAATACAAAATCTTTCATTATTACATCTTTGTTGTTTCCAATTCCTACCCTTACTCTATTAAAGTTTTCACTGTTTAAGTGATTAATAATAGATTTGATACCATTATGTCCTCCAGCAGATCCGTTTTGTCTTAACCTTAACTTACCAAAAGGTAAATTTAAGTCATCTGATATAACAACAATGTTTTCGGGTGAAATATTATAATATTTTGCAACTGTTACAACAGCTAAACCAGAATTATTCATATATGTTTTTGGTTTAAGTAGAATTGAATTTTCCAGCTTTGCAATTTCAGAAGTAAATTTTATTGATTTTTTGTATTTTATTCCATTAACCTCTGCATAAGAATCTAAAGCTATGAACCCTATGTTGTGTTTTGTTTTTCTATATTTCTTTCCTGGGTTTCCTAATCCAACAATTAGTTTCATTGTTTTTTGTTCGGTTTGATTACAACATATCTGTTTGGTTCTTCACCTTCAGATTCTGTCGAAACATCTCTCCAATCAGAAAGTTTAGTATGTATTACTCTTCTTTCGTATGCGTTCATCTTACCTAGTCTAGTTGATGATTTTGTTTTAATTACATCCATTGCTGTTTTAGTAGCTAGTATTTCTAGTTGTTTTTTTCTTTGTTCTTTATAACCACCAATATCAACTAATACTATTTGAAAATCTTCTACATAGAGGTTAATATAATTTTTTAACAATGTTTGAATCGCATCTAATGTTTTGCCATTTTTACCAATTAAAATTGGGTTTTCTTTTGCTTCTATATTAAATAAAATTTGTCTATTATCTAATTGTTTTGCTTCTATAACAGCTTCAATTTGCATGTTTTCTAATAGTGTTTTTAAATATTCTATTCCATCTTTTACAACATCAAAATCAACTACAGCTTCAACTATATATGTTTTATTTAAACCAAGTATTGATTTCTTTTCCTCAACTACATTTAACTCAATAAAATCTTTATTAACTCTTAGTTCTTTTGCGGCTTGTTGAATAGCAGAATCATTTAATGTTTTTGTTTCAAATTTAACGCTTTTCATATATCTTCCCCCTAAAACTGTTTACGTAATTGATTTTGTCGTTTCTCCATATTTTTATATCCAATATAACTTTGTAATAATTGATAAGATGTCCCGATTACCCAATAGAATGCTATACCAGCGCTTCGCAATGAAATGAATCCCATCATAAGCACCATAAAATACATCATATATTTCATAGTGTTTTGTGATTGTTGAGCTTTAGCTCCAGCATATTGGTTTGGTTTTTGCTTCGTTTTTGTTCTGTGTTGTGTTAGCCATTGGCTTAAGAACATTAATCCTGAAACTAATATAGCTAATGGTAAATTAAGTAACCATTCTGTGTTACCTAACCCTTCGCTCCCCATCCATAAGAAATTCATAAAACTATCATTTATAACAAAACCATCTCCGCCAAATAATGTAATATCTGTTAATGGAAATCTTTGTACAACTTGATACATTGCAATAAATATAGGCATTTGAAGTAATGGCATTAAACATCCAAAAACATTTATTTTATATTTTTTATATAACTCCATTGTTTCCATTTGCATTCTTTGTTGAGATGCTTGATCTTGTTTATTTCTATATTTTTCTTGAATTTTATTTAATTCAGGTTGTGCTAATTGCATTTTTAAAGACATGTCATTTGTTTTAGCATAAATTGGCCAACCTAATGTTCTAATTACTAATGTCATAATTAATAAACCTAACCAATAGTAATAAGTATTACCTAAAATTCCAAAAAGGTTACTTGCGTGGAATGTAAATAATCCCAATTGAGTGATAACCCAATCCCACCAATTTCCTTTTTCACCAATAGGTGTTGTATAGATTGATTGATATAATCCTGTTTGTGTTTTATTTGTTACTTCTTCATCAACAAACGTTACTTCAACATATCCTTCATCATCATCCCATACTAAATATCCATCTCCGGTTTCAGTATTATAATTAGTAAGGTCTGTTGGAGTGCCTAATAAATTAATAACATCATTAAAAGTTGATGCGCTTTCTCCGTTTTCGTTGTCTACAAGTACAATAGCTTCGTAATTAGTAAATGATACTACTCCTTTTTTTGTACCACACGATGATACACCAAACAGTAAAACAACAACTAATAAAGTCATTAGTATTTTATTTCTTAATTTCATATTATCCTACTTTCTTAATATATCTGCTCTTGCAAATAATTTTTCTAATAATCGCTTAATTTCAGCAAACTCTAAATCTTTTGATTTTTGTTTTGTAACAATAAAGAAATCATAATCGTCATTAAATTTGTTGTCTTTAATAATTTCTCTGATTCTTCTTTTCATTAAATTTCTTTTAACTGCATTTCCTACTTTTTTAGGAACGCTGATCGCATATCTAAAATTACTTACTTCATGGTTTTTCCTATAATATAAGATAAAATAACTGTTACCAACAGTTTTTCTAAGTTTTATTATTTCTTGAATTTCTTCATTTTTTTTAACTCGATATGCTTTCTTCAATTTTTCCTCCTAAATAAACAAAAAAATCACCAGTATATATTTTTCAGGTGATTTCAAGTACAAATATATTTATTGGTGTTTTTGATATTTAATTATTAACGGTCAGAAACAGTTAAAACTTTACGTCCTTTTGCTCTTCTTCTTGCTAATACTTTACGACCATTAACTGTAGACATTCTCGCTCTGAAACCGTGAGTTTTAGCTCTTTTGTTTTTACTTGGTTGATATGTCTTGCTCATAATCAACACCTCCTAATCGTGATTAAAAAACCATGCTTTATAATTATACTTAATTTTATATACTATGTCAACTGTTTTTTATTGATAGATTTTTTAATTTTTTTATACTTTTTTTTATTAACATTTGTGTTGGTAACTAATTTTGTTAATTTGTGGAAAACTTATATATATCCCTAGAATTAGTTATTTTTTTTCCACATTTAATGTGTTTATATTCTTTTGTGTTATTGAGTTATCCACATTTTTTGTGGAAAACTAATTTATCCACAATGTTTATTTTATGTTATATTATATGTAACGTTGAGGAGGTATTAAATGGAAGAATTTGAAAAAATTTGGAGTCAGATAAAATCAAGACTTCAAATTAGTTTAGATGACGATGTTTATAATGAACATTTTTCTAATATTTCTAATATTTTTAAAGTTGTAAATAATTATATATATTTAATAGCTCCTAATTCTTTTGTTAAAAACAAAATTGAGTCTTTTTATCTGAATAGATTGAATGTTTTACTTAATGAATATGTAGAAGAAAAACACATGTTTAAAATTATAACAAAAGAACAAGCTGCTGAAGAATTAGCTAAAAACGAAACTTATGCTATTAATATTCCTGAGAAAAATTTAGAAAACAAATATAAAACTGGTTTAAATAATTCATACACATTTGAAAATTTTGTTGTTGGTTCAAGTAATAGATTAGCTTACACATCAGCAATGAAAGTTGCTGATCAACCTGGTATTTTCGCTAATCCTCTATATATTTTTGGAGATGTTGGGTTAGGTAAAACTCATTTGATGCAGTGTGTTGGTAATTATATTTTAGAAAATGATGTTAATAAAAAAGTTTTATATGTAAAAACTGATCAATTTATTGAAGATTACGGAAGAGCTGCTCAAAAAAAATCATACGATAGTTTTTCAAAAAAATATGATAACATTGATGTTTTATTAGTTGATGATATTCAATTCTTATCAGGAAAAAATCAAACGCAATTAGAATTTTTTAAAATTTTTGAAAAACTAAAAGAGAGTAATAAACAAATTGTAATCACTTCTGATAGACAAGCATCTGAATTATACGATATTATGTCTAGACTAACAAGTCGTTTTGAGTGGGGATTATCAGTTGATATTAATAGACCTAATTTAGAACATAGAATTCTTATTTTAAAAAAGAAATTACATGCAGAAACTCAAGATCCTGATTTAATATCAGATGAAATATTAGAATATATTGCTAGCGTTTTTGATAATAATGTTAGAGAATTAGAAGGAGCTTTAAAAAGAGTTTTATTCTATTGTACAGCTTTTGATTATAGATTCACTGTAGAAAATACTGAAGAAGCTTTAAAAAGTTTAGTTAATTCAAAAAATGCTTCCAACCATAAATTAGATAGAACTAATTATACTAATATTTTAGATATAGTTAGTAATTATTATAATATATCTACTAGTGATCTTTTATCTAAAAAAAGAAAAAAACAATATGTCTTTCCAAGACAAATTGCTATGTATATATTAAAAGATTTGTATGATTTAACATATAAAAAAATAGGTCAAATTTTTAATGGTAGAGATCATTCTACAGTTATCTATAGTATCGAACAAATTTCAAATGATATTCAAACAGATAAATCAAAGAAAAACGATATTGAAAAACTGTTGATAAAATGTGGAAAAAAATAGTGTTTTTTTAAGTTTTAAACAGTGTTTTATATATACTTTTTTCTCTAAATATGGTATAATATTAGTAGAAAATAACTTATTTTATCCACTTATTAACACCCTTAATAATAACAATAATAAAAAAGAAATAATAATTAATATAAATATAAACACAGGAGGTTTTTTATGAATTTTTCAATTAACACAGATGTTTTATTACATAATTTATTAGTTTCACAAAAAGCTTTGTCGACTAAAACACCTGCCCCTTATCTTCAAGGTATAAAATTATTAGCAAAATCTAATGAAATAGTTTTAATAACTAGTAATTCTGATATAGCTATAAAAATATCTATCAAAGATGAAAGTTTAAATGTAGAAAAACAAGGAGAGGTATTAATACCAGGAAAAGTTTTTGTTGATTTTATTAGAAAATTAGATAAAGGAATTGTTGAAATATCTGTTTTAGATAATAATGTATTAAAAATACATTCTAATAATACTGATCTTTCATTAAATCTTCAAAATGTTGACGATTATCCTGAAATCAACTTTGTTATGAATGAAATCCCTATTAAAATTGAATCAAAAACAATGAAATCAATTATAAAACAAACAACTTTTGCAACATCTAATATAGAAAATAGACCTATATTAACTGGTGTTAATTTGAAAGTTGAAAGTAATAAATTAATAGCTATTGCAACAGATTCATTTAGATTAAGTCAAAAAATAATTGATATTCCTGAAAATTTTGAAAAAATGAATGTCGTTATACCAGGAAGAAGTTTAGATGAATTATTTAAAGTGTTAGAATTAGACTTAGATGAAATATTAATTCATTTAAATCATAAAACTATTCTATTTGAATATGGAAATATTCTATTTCAATCAAGATTGTTAGAAGGTAACTTTCCTGAAACAAGTAGATTAGTACCTGTAGATTTTCCAATTATTATTAAATTTAAAACAGATGATTTATCTGTTGCAATCGAAAGAGCTTCTTTATTATCTTTTAAAGATAGCTTAAATAGTATAGTTAAATTATATTTAAAACCAGATAATGTAGTTGAAATCACATCAAATTCCCCAGAAATAGGAAAAGTTGTTGAAGAAATATATCCTGTAGAAAAAGCTATTGGAACACCATTAAAAATTGCATTTAGCTCGAAATATTTTTTAGATGCTTTAAAAACATTTAATTCTGAAGAAGTTTATGTTAAATTTACAGGAGAAATAAGACCTTTTGTAATAGAGGGTAATGATGATGTAGGTTTAATTCAATTAATTTTACCAGTTAGAACCGAATAAAAATTAATGGAGTTTTTACTCCATTATTTTTTTTAATTGTAATTGATTTTAGTATGATTTAATGTTAAAATTTTTATGTTTTAAAAGGGGTTAAATGATGAAAAATAACTATGATGTAATAATTGTTGGCGCTGGACCAGCTGGTTTAATGTGTGCATATGAATTATCAGAAAAAAACAAACAATTAAATGTTCTACTTATTGATAAAGGGAAAAATATATACAACAGAAATTGTCCAATAATAAGTAAAAAAATAAAAAAATGTCCAGTTCAAAAAAATGGTCAGATTGGTTGTTTACCTTTTTGCTCTATAACAAATGGTTTTGGAGGCGCAGGAGCGTATTCGGATGGTAAATTTAATATAACTAGCGAGTATGGTGGATGGATGAATGAATATCTTGAAGATGATACTATTTTAGATTTAATTAAATATGCCGATTCAATAAATTTGAAATTTGGAGCTCCTAAAGAAATTACTGATCCAACAACCCCTAAAGTAAAAGAAATTGAAAAAAAAGGATTAGCAGTTGGATTAAAACTTCTTAGAGGAAAAATAAGACATTTAGGTACCGAGGTTAATTTAAAAGTACTTAAAAATATATTTGAACACTTAAACCAAAATATAGATATGGTATATGAAGAGGAAGTTAAAAATATAATTATTGAAGAAAATAAAATTAAAGGTATCATTTTAAAAGAAAATAAAAAAATTTATTCTGATTATGTTGTTATAACCCCAGGTAGAGATGGCTCATATTGGTTAAGTAATTTAGCAATAGAACATAATATAAACATGAAATCAAATCATGTAGATATTGGAGTTAGAGTTGAAACAAACAACGAAATAATGGAAGAAATCAATGAAAATTTATATGAAGGTAAATTTATATATAGAACTAAAGTAGGTTCTACAGTTAGAACATTTTGTTCTAACCCAAGAGGACATGTAGTTATTGAAAATCATAGCGGAACGATGTTAGCGAATGGACACGCATATAAAGATTCTAATAAAGGATCTAAAAACACTAATTTTGCATTATTAGTATCTCATAAATTTACAGAACCATTTAATCAACCAAATGAATTTGCTCATGGAGTTTCAAAATTAGCTAATATGTTAAGTAATGGAGTTATCATTGTACAAAGGTTTGGAGATTTACAAAAAGGTAGAAGATCTACAGTAAAAAGAGTTAATGAAGGGTTTGTTACACCAACATTAAAAGAAGCTATTCCTGGAGATTTAGGGTTGGTTTTACCATATAAAACTATGAAATCAATTATCGAAATGATAGAAGCTTTAGATCATATAACACCAGGTGTAGCATCAGAACACACTTTGTTATATGGTGTAGAAGCTAAATTTTATTCTGCTAGACCAGAAGTTAATAATAAGTTTGAATCAAAAATTAATAACTTATATTTTGGTGGAGATGGAGCTGGAATAACAAGAGGGTTAGCTCAAGCTAGTGCAAACGGAATTTGGATTGCTAGAGATATAATTTTGAAAACAACAAACAAACTTTAAAAACACTAATATTTACCTTTTTTTGTATAGTATCATATGTTATAATGTATGTGTTTTAGAAGAGGTGTTGTAATGAGCAAAAGAGTAGTTGTGGTTGGAACTCAATGGGGCGACGAAGGTAAAGGTAAAATTACCGATTATTTAGCTAATAAAGCAGATGTTGTTGTTAGAAGCCAAGGCGGAAACAATGCTGGACACACTATACTTTTTAATAATAATAAATATGCATTACATTTAATACCATCAGGAATTTTTAATCCTAAAATTATAAATATAATGGCTAATGGGATGGTTATTAATCCTAAAGCTTTAATAGAAGAAATAAATATATTAAAAAATAAAGGTATAACCGATTTTCAGCTCTATATTTCAAATAGAGCTCATGTTGTTATGCCTTATCATATTAAATTAGATGAATTATTTGAAAAAATAAAAGGTAAAAATGCTGTAGGAACAACAAAAAAAGGAATTGGACCTGCATATGCAGATAAAGTATCTAGAATAGGTATTAGAATTTGTGATTTATTAAATAAAAAAACATTAGAATCTAAAATAGAAACATCAATTAAATTTGCTAACATTTATTTTAAATCTCAAAACATGAAAGAATTTAAAACTAAAGACATATTAAAAGAATATATAAAATTAGGTAATGAAATAAGACCTTTTATTTGTGACACAGGATTATTGTTAAACAATTTAATAAAAGAAGATAAAAACATTTTATTTGAAGGTGCACAAGGAACAATGTTATGTATTGATCATGGAACATATCCATATGTTACATCGTCTTCACCTACAGCAGCTTCAATACCATTAAACACAGGAATTGCATCTAGATATATTACTGATGTAATAGGAGTTACAAAAGCTTATACAACAAGAGTTGGATCAGGAGTGTTTCCAACGGAATTTGAAGATGAAACAGCAAAAACTATAAGAGAAGTTGGGCACGAATATGGAACAACAACCAAAAGACCTAGAAGAATAGGGTGGCTAGATTTAGTTGTTTTAAAGCATGTAGCTAGAATTAATGGATTAACAGGATTATGTATCATGTTATTAGATGTACTATCAGGAATAGAATACATTAAAATATGCACCGGATATTTGTTAGATGGAAAAGAAATAGATTATATACCAGCTGATTATTCAGAATATTCAAAGTGTATACCTATCTATGAAGTTTATCCTGGTTGGAAAGAAGATATAACAAAAGTTAAAACATTTGAAGAATTACCAGAAAATTGTAAAACCTATTTAAAAGCAATAGAAAAATATTTAGAGGTTAATGTTACTATTTTTTCTGTCGGACCAGACAGACTACAAACTGTAACTTTAAAAAATATATTTTAGAAAGCAAAGGAGTATAAAATGCAAAGTAAAATTGTTGGTAAACATGCACAACACAAAAAACTAGAATCTAACATTCTTCAAATTTCTCAAGAAGCAAAAGCTATGAAAAAACAATATAGCGATGTTATCGATGCTACAGTTGGTATGTTACATCACGAGGAAGGTAATGTATTTAGTTACAAAGTTGTTAGAGAATTATTAAATAATTTAAGTGATGCTGAAACATATCATTATGCTTCAGTAAGAGGAACTAAAAAATTTAGCGAAGGTGTTTTTAATTGGGTATTTGGTAAACACGCTGATATGTTAAGAGAACATTTTAAATATAGTGTTATACCAACAACGGGAGGCTCTGGTGCAATCAGTAATACTTTTTATAACTTTAATGATTTTAACCAAAAAGTCCTTTTACCAAACCATTATTGGTCTCCATATAAAAATTTTGCAATGGAAGCTAATATCGATTTAAAAACATATTTAATGTATGATGAAAATTATAAGTTTAATCTTAAAGATTTTAAAGAAAAAGCTTTTGAATTAGCAAAAGAACAAGGAAGATTATGTTTATTACTTAATGATCCTTGTAATAATCCTACAGGATTATGTATGACAATTGAAGATTGGAAAGAAGTAATAAAAATTATAAACGAAGTTAGAAAAACAGGGGTTCCTGTAATTTTAATACATGATATTGCATACATTGATTATCAAATGACTTCAACAGAATTATCAAGAGATATTTTTTCTACTTATATTGATTTAGATCCTGAAATATTGGTTGTAGTTGTATTTTCAGGTTCAAAAACATTTTCTTTATATGGATTTAGAGTTGGAGCTCAAATTGGAATTTCAAAATCTCAAGATGCTATTGATAACTTTGTTAGAGTTGGAGACTATTCAGTTAGAGGAAGGTTTTCAAGTGTATCTCAACCAGCTATGAGTATAATTGAAAAAATATTTAATGAAAAAGAATATAAAGAAAAATTTGAAAATGAATTGGCAATAGGTAGAAAGTTATTAAAAGATAGAGCTATTAAATTTATAGAAGAAGCGGAAAAGAATGATTTAGAAATCTTACCTTATTGTGGCGGTTTCTTTATTAGTATATTAACTAAGAATAAAAACATATTTAAAGATTTAGTTGATGATCACGTATTTATTATTCCTATGCCAGGTTTAATAAGAATTGCAATTTCTTCTTTACCTATTAGCGATATTCCTGAATTAGTTAGAAAAATTAAAAAACACATTTAAAAAGTAAAAAGAAGTCAAAAAATTGACTTCTTTTTTTTAGGGACACTTGTTTTAAACTAAAAATTCTACTTTTCCTTTGGTGATTATATGGAACAAATCAATTATCCATAAAATTACAAAACCACAAATTATCCATAAAATACCAATAATTAATTTACCTTTAGCGATTCTATAAATTCCATAAAAAATTCCATCAAAACCAGGTAAAGCCAAAATTAATTTAACAATCCAAGGGAGCCCATCAATAAATTTTACATATTCTTTCATAAGCATCACCACCTTCTAAAAATAATTATAGCATTTATGATATTAAAAAACACACTTATAAATAAAATTATTCTAAAGTTCTATCTATAGCTTCTGCAATACGTTTGCAATTTTTAATTAACTCATTAAATCTAATAGGTTTTAAAGATTGCTGTCCATCACTTAAAGCTAATTCTGGAGTTTGATGTACTTCAATAATTAAACCGTCAGCACCAGCTGCTATAGCCGCTTTAGATAAAGACTCTACATACTCCCATCTACCTGATGCATGTGAAGGATCAACAATTATAGGTAAATGAGTTAATTTTTTAATTACAGGGATTGAAGAAATATCCAATGTATTTCTAGTAGAGGTTTCATAGGTACGAATACCTCTTTCGCATAAGATAACATTTGAATTACCACCAGATAAAATATATTCAGCTGACATTAACCATTCTTCAATAGTGTTAGCTAGACCTCTTTTTAACAAAATAGGTTTATCTATTTTACCTAATTCTTTTAATAGATTAAAGTTCTGCATATTTCTAGCACCAACTTGGATTAAATCAACTTGTTTAACAAACAAAGGAAGTTCATCAACGCTCATAATTTCACTTACAACCGGCATTTTATATTTTTTAGATATGTTTTCTAGTATATCTAAACCTTCTGAACCAAGACCTTGAAAAGAGTAAGGACTCGTTCTTGGTTTAAAAGCACCGCCCCTAACTATTTTAGCACCAGCATCTTTTAGTAACGGAGTAATTTCGTCCATTTGCTCTTGAGATTCAACAGCACAAGGACCACCCATTATTACAATGTTTTTATTTCCTACTTCAACACCAGACACATTAACTACAGTGTCATCTGGTTTAAATTTTCTATTTACTTTCTTAAAAGGTTCTTGAACTCTTAAAACATTATCAATAAACTCATATGCATATAAGCCGTTAATGTCATAACTTATTGTATCACCAATAACACCTAAAAGATGAGTGGTTTCTCCTATACTTTCATGTAGCTCAAAGCCTTGTCTGAGTAACTTTGATTTTAGTTGTGAAACTTGTTCCTCTGTAACGTTATTTTTAAATTTAATAATCATTTTGTATTACTTCCTTTTTTGTAAAAAATTAATTGCTTCTATATATGAATTAAAACCTTTGCCATAGAATTTAGAAATACAAGCAGGTTCTATAACAGATATTTTTCTAAATTCTTCTCTTTTATATATATCGGATAAATGGACTTCAACTGTTGGAATATTGATAGACTTAACACAATCATAAATTGCATATGAATAATGAGTATAAGCTGCAGGATTAATAATTAACGCATCAAATCTATGATAGTTATTTTGAACGATATTAATTATTTCGCCCTCACAATTTGACTGATAAACTTCAATTTCAACATGATTCATTTTGCCATAAGCTAATAAGAAGTTAACCAAGTCATTATATGATTGTTTTCCATAAATTTCAGGTTCTCTAAGGCCTAAAAAATTCAAATTAGGACCATTAACGATTAAGATATTCATTAATCTTCTCCTTTATTTCATTCACGTGAAAATCCGTGGATTTTTTAATATTTATTTCTATATCAGAAAAATATTTATACAAAGGGATTCTTCTTTCTGCTAGTCTAAATATGTTGTTTGAATCTTCTAAGAGGGGTCTATTGTATATTTTCTTTCTAGAAATAATTACCGGATCTTTATTAAGAAAGATGACTAAGCCATTCTGTTTTAGTAACATCATGTTTTCTGAACTTTCTATTAAGCCACCACCAGTGGAAATAGCTAAATTAAGGTCTTTGTAAATGTTTTTTACTACAGATTTTTCTATGTCTCTGAAGTGGTTTTCACCATAATCTCTGAATAAATCCGGGATACTTTTATTGGTTGTTTTTTCAATGTAACTATCAATATCTACTACTTTTTTATCTAAGTAGTTTCCCATTGTTTTTGCATACTTTGTTTTACCGCTTAAAGGGAGACCTACATAAACCAAGTTAACATAGTTTTGATAAATTTTTTTAAAAATTTTGTTTGCATAATTTTTTGGTATAGAGATATTATTAAAAATTTCATGTGCTTTCTTAGCTTGCATAACAAGCATATATAATCCATTGATAGCCTTTATATTTAAAGCTTCAGCGTCTAATAAAAGCTTGGTTCTAAACGGATTATAAATTAAATCAACAACACAATTTAGATTTTTAAACTCGTTTAATTTCAATAATGAACAATCGTCGTTATTTGGGTACATACCAACTGGAGTTGTATTAATTAAAACATCATAATTTAGAAATTTTTTATACTCTGATAAAGAATATTCATTTGCATTTCTAACCGTTCTACATAATTTTATTATAGATTTAGCTTCTTTATCTTTTAACAATTTTTCAACTGTTTTAGAAACGGATCCATTTCCTAAAATTAATATATTTTTGTCTTTTATTTCTACATTATAATAACTCAAAGTTTCCTTTAAACCATAATAATCAGTATTATATCCATATAATTTATTATCTTTTCTTAAAACAGTATTAACAGAGTTTGTAAGTTTGCTAATTTGATCAAATTTATCTATTAATGGAATAATTTCAGATTTAAATGGAATAGTAATATTTATTCCTTTAAAATCAACATTTTTAACAAAATCAATTATTGAATTAGTTTCATATAATTCGTAATTGTCATTACCAAATAAAGTATGTATTTTTTTAGAAAAACTATGACCCAGCTTCTTCCCTACTAAATAATACATACTATGATAACACATTTTCTTTTAATTTAAACATTAAAAGATCTAGGATAACAAAATTTAAAACCGAATTAACAACGACAGGGGTTCTGGAAATATATTGTGGGTCATGTCTTCCTGAAATCTCAATCGTTGTATTTTCATGTTTTTCTAAATCAACAGAATTTTGTTTTATTCCAATTGAAGAGGTTGGTTTAAAAGCAGTTTTTATGATTATTGGCATACCTGTACTTAAACCACCTAGTATACCACCGTTGTTGTTTGAGGTGGTTTTGATTTTGTCGTTTTCGATATAATAAGAATCGTTCATTTCAGACCCACAATTAGCTGTTATATCAAAACCTTTACCAAACTCAACACCTTTAACGCCAGGAACACTGAATAACAAATTTGAAATATAACTTTCAATAGATAAGAAATATGGTTCACCTAAACCAACTGGTATATTAACAATTTTTGATTCAACAATCCCGCCGATAGAATCTTTATCTTCTTTAACGTTTTTTATCAAAGACAACATTGCTTCTTTTTTATCTTGATTTAACAAAGGAAATGATTGAACATTTAACTCTTTTAACTGTTTTACATCGTTTGATATAAAGTCGAAAGAATCATCTTCAATATTCTTTAAAGAAAGGATATGAGAACCAATATAAATATTGTGTTTGTTTAAGATTTGCTCAGCGATAGATCCAATAATAACCCAAAGCGCAGTTAATCTACCTGAAAAAATACCGCCACCCCTAGTATCGTTATATCCTTTGTATTTTACATATGCAGGATAATCCGCATGAGAAGGTCTAGGTATATTGTTTAAAGCTTTATAATCGTTGCTGATGGTGTTTTTATTCGGTATAAGCACAGTTAAAGCGGCGCCAGTTGTAAAGCCGTTATAATAACCAGAAACAAACAGATATTCATCAGTTTCTATTCTATTAGTGTTTATATTTTTTACAGGCCTTCTTTTTTGAAGATTATTTCTTAATAACTCTTCATCAATTTTTAAACCCTCTGGTAAATTATCAATTACAATACCGATATAAGGTCCATGAGATTCACCAAAAAAAGTTATTTTTATGTTGTATCCAATAGTGTTCATATAATTACCCCCTAAAGAGTTGTTTTACTATTTTTGCTTCACCTATTGTGTCTACGTATATCATATTTAAGTATTTTGATGTATTCTTTTTATCTTTTTTAATAATATCAATAACATCTTCTTTTTTGACTTCGTCAGAAACAGGTAAATTGTATTTTTTTAAAGCGGCTATTAAATTATTTTTGGCGTTTATGTTCCTTGTTGATTTAATCATGCCCAAAGCTACAGCTTCACCATGTAAATATTTATCAAAATTATAATACCTTTCATATGCGTGCCCATAGGTGTGTCCAAAATTAAGCATTTGTCTAATAGAAGAATCAAACTCATCATTTTCAACAAAATATTTTTTAATAATTAAACAATCGTAGATAAACGTTTCTAAATCTTCTTCTATATTTTTATTTAATATTCTATCAAAAAGAGTTTTAGAATATATCATTCCATATTTAATAGCTTCTGCCATACCATTATTGAAATGTCTTTTGTGTAAAGTTTTTAAAGTCAAAGGATCTATCAAAACAATTGAAGGAGGATAGAAAGATCCTACAGAATTTTTTGCATAATCTGTATTTATTGCAACCTTACCACCAACAGAGGAATCAATTTGTGACAGCAAAGATGTTGGAATTTGAATATATTCAATTCCTCTTAGATATGTAGAAGCAATAAAACCAGACAAATCTCCAGTCACTCCTCCGCCAACAGCAACAATACAAGCGTCTCTTCTAATGTTGTTCTTCTGCATGATTGAAATAATTCTTTCATACTCACTAAATGATTTTGATTTTTCACCTTCAGGAAAATCAATAATCAAATTATTTCTACAAGCCACTTTTATTTTGTTGATATATTCTTTAGGTATATTATCATCATGAATAATAACATAAAATTTTTCGTTATCAAAATAATCTTCTAACGAATTTAAAAGATTGTTTTCAATGATTATTGAATAATTATTAAGTTTAGAATAAACATCAATTTTCTTCATAACTACTCCTTTATATATTTAATTTTTACTCCTAAAGATTCTAAATCATCATAAAAATTTGGATATGATTTATTGATAGCTTCAGCATTTGTAATTGTTATTTTAGATTCCGCAACCGTAGCTGCTATCGCTAACATCATTGCTATGCGATGATCATTATAAGAATCAAAAATACCACCGTTTAATTTGTTTGGACCAACTATTTCTAGATAATCATCACCCATAACTATTTTAACACCCATTTGTTTTAAAGAATTATAAGTTGTTAATAATCTATTAGATTCCTTAATTTTTAATCTTTCTCCATTTATCAAGCGGGATAAACCATGTGATTTTGAGGCTAAAACTGATAAAATCGGTGCTAAATCAGGAGATTGGCTCAAATCAAAAGTAAAATTACTTGTTTTTGAATACTTGAAAATCGCCTTATTGCTATGTTTTTCAATAATTCCGCCTATGTTAAGAATAGCTTCAATAATAGCTTTGTCAGGCTGAAAAGAGTTAAAATTCATACCTTTAATTATAATATCATTATTGATGATTCCAAGGACAGAGAAAAAAGCCATTTGTGAAAAATCATTTTCAGCAAAAATCTCTGCTGGTTTGTATGATTGATTACCATCTACTAAAAATCTATTTTTCGTACGTTTGATAAAAATACCGAAACTTTCCAAAACATCAATTGTCATGTTTATATAATTTGATGATTCTAAAGTTCCTAAAATTTCAATTTCTGAATCACCATTTAGAAGCGGCAAAACAAACAGCAAGCCAGAGATAAATTGAGAGCTAATATTACCAGGAATTTTAAATTTTCCTGGTTTAATTTTGCCTTTTGTAACAATATAATTGTCTTGTTTTTTGTAAGACAATCCTTGATTAAAAAAAATCTCTTCATATATATGCATAGGCCTAGACATCAAACTGGATTTTCCCTTAAAATAGACCTCTTTTATATTAGATAAAACGGGTATAACAAACCTTAGAGTTGAGCCTGATTCATTACAATTAATAGGTTTTCTTATAGTGAAACTATCTATACCATTAGAGGTTATTACTAAGCGATCAATATAACGGTCAATAACTACTCCTATAGAAGAAAAAATATCAAGTGTTGCATTAACATCGTCGCTATAAATCACGTTATGAATTACACTGGTTCCTTTAGCAATTGAAGCAGAAATTATTGCTCGATGTAAATACGACTTTGATGCCGGAGGTTCAATTGTACCTTTAACTTTTGATGGATATACTTCAACTTTCATTCTTATCACCCTTAGCAATTTTGCTTCTAATGGTGGTTGATTTTACCATCATTTCTTCTAACTTTTTATAGTCTTCAGTAGCAATTGCACCCTTAAAGGCCTTAAGTTCAGATTCGAAGGATTCTATCTTTTTTAGTAAAGCGGCCTTGTTTTTGATAAATAACTCTGGCCATAGCTTCTCGTTTATCATAGATATCCTTGTTAAATCTCTATATGAATCACCTATGAATTTTGATGCATCTAAAGTGCTTGAAAGCGAGTTAACTAGCGATAAACTCAAAACATGAGTTAGTTGAGAAGTATACGCAATAATGTCGTCGTGATCACTTGGTGTGATTAGTGAAATATTCTTAAACCCCATCTCTTTTGCCAAAGAAATAGTTAAATCAATATTCTCTTTTATATTTGTTTTAATGGGTGTAATAACAAAATTAGCTTTGTCAAAAATATGCTCATTTGAATGTTTGATTCCAACCTTTTCGCTACCTGCTATAGGATGAGTGTATATGATATCAACATTGTCCAAATTTATACTTTCAATTTCAGAGATAACACTTTTTTTAATGCCTGAAAATTCAATAATTATGCTATTTTTAGGGAATAAGTCTTTGTTTCTAAAAATAAAATTTATCATTGATTTTGGATATAAACAAAGAAATAAAATATCATTTTCATTAAAAAAATCATTCAAATTACTATATGCTTTTTGAATTATGTTGTTTTCTAAAGCGTAGTCAATTGTTTCTTTAGAAATATCATATCCAGTTATATAATGCTTGTTTTTTAGTGATTTTGCTATTGTACCACCAATTAAACCAAGACCCACGATACCTATGTTCATACGCCACCTCAAAAATAGTTTAATATATTGTATCACAAAATACAAATTTTTGTTATTATTATATATATTTAATATTTATTTAAATAATGTAATTTTAAGACTATATTTGATATTCAATTTTATGTTATAATTAACAAGGGAGTTGATAACATGTATAAAGAAATAGGAGTTTTTGATTATAGCAATAGCGTATTGGAAAAAATGAAACCCGGAATTTTCTTAACAACCAAAAAAGAAAATACAATTAATACAATGATAATTGGTTGGGGAGGAATTAGTGTTATATGGGGTAGACCATTATTTTTAGTTTTAGTTAGAGATTCAAGAGCTACATTTGATTTGATGGAATCAAATTTAGAGTTTACGGTTAGCGTCCCTTTAAAAGCAGATTTAAAAGAAGCTATTAAAATATGTGGAACAAAATCTTTAAGAGAGATGGATAAATTTAAGTATTGTAACCTTACTCCAATTCCAGGAAGAAAAATTAAAACTCCAATTATTGGAGAAGCAGAATTACATTATGAATGTAAAGTTATATATAAACAAACATTAGATCAATCCGTTGTACCTCAAATAGTAAAAGATAAGTATTACTATGGAAATAATAATGCAAATCATACAGTTTACTATGGCGAGATTGTAGATCAATATATTTATGAAAAGGAATAAAGAATATGATATTAGATGGAAAACAATTATCTCTAAAGATAAGAAAACAAGTTAAAGAAAAAACAATGAAACTAATTGAAAAATATAATAAAAAACCTCACTTAGTAGTAATTTTAATTGGAGAAAACCCAGCAAGCCAATCGTATGTTAGATCAAAAGAGAGAGCTTGTATTAAAGCAGGGTTTGAATCAACGATTATAAAAAAGGATATTGACATAACCGAATCCGAATTGATTGATATCATTGAAAATTTAAATAATGATGATAATGTACATGGAATTTTATTACAATTACCAATTCCTAAACACATTGATGAAGACAAAGTCTTAAATTTAATTAATCCTTCTAAAGATGTTGATGGCTTTCATAATATTAATATAGCTAAACTAAATAAAGGACAAGACGCTTTAGTCCCTTGCACCCCTTTAGGAATTACAAAAATATTAGAAGAATATTCAATCGATCCAACAGGAAAACATTGCGTTATTATTGGTAGAAGCCAAATAGTTGGAAAACCAATGGCCGCATTAATGCTTAAAAGAAATTCAACAGTAACAATCTGTCATTCTAAAACTAAAGATATTAGAGATATAACAAAACAAGCAGATATTCTAATAGTAGCAATTGGTAGAGCTCATATGGTCGATGAAACATTTGTAAAACCCGGAGCGGTAGTTATTGATGTTGGAATCAACAGAGTAGACGGCGTGTTGGTAGGAGATGTTAATTTTGATAAAGTAAAAGATATTGCTGGATACATTACACCAGTTCCTGGCGGAGTAGGACCAATGACAATTGCTTGTTTACTAGAAAACACATTAACTTGTTATGAAACTATAGAGGAAAAAAATAATGATTAATAGGTATTCAAGAAAAGAAGTTAGAGATATATTTGAAGATAAATCAAAATTTGATGCATTTTTAGAAATTGAAATTCTAAATGCTGAAGCACTTAATAAGTTAGGTGTAGTTAATGAAAAAGATCTAAAACTAATACAAGAAAATGCTGATTATGATTTAGAAAAAATATATGAATTTGAAAAAGAACTAAAACACGACGTTATTGCATTTACTAGAGCCGTTTCGCTAAGTTTAGGTGATGAAAAAAGATTTATACATTACGGGTTAACTTCTACTGATGTTGTTGATACCGCTTATGGAATTTTATATAAAAAAGCAAATTCAATTATAAAAAAAGATGTTGAAGCATTTTTAGAAGTTTTAAAATCAAAAGCTTATGAATATAAAAACACTTTTTGTATCGGACGAACACATGGAATCCATGCAGATATTACAATTTTTGGTTTGAAATTTTGTTTATATTATGATGAGCTACAAAGAAATTATAAGAGATTTCTTGAAGCTGCTAAAGAAATTGAAGTAGGCAAAATTAGCGGAGCTGTTGGAAACTATGCTTTTATAAATCCTGAAATCGAAAAATATATACTATCAAAATTAGGGTTAAATAAAGTTAATATTTCTACACAGACATTACAAAGAGATCGACACGCAAATTATATGAGTTCTTTGGTTTTGTTGGGTTCTACGATTGAAAAAATCGCAATGGAAGTAAGAAATTTACAAAGAACTGAAGTTAACGAGGTTAGAGAACCATTTTCTAAAAACCAAAAAGGGTCCTCTGCTATGCCGCACAAAAAGAACCCTATAGTTAGCGAAAACATGTTTGGAGTAATTAGGGTTTTAAGAGGATATTTGGTACCTTCTTTCGAAAGTATAGCTTTATGGCACGAAAGAGATATATCTCACTCTTCGGTTGAGAGAATTATAATGCCTGATGCAATTATGTTGGTAGACTATATGTTTACAAGATACATAAAAATAATAGAAGGCTTGGTTGTTTATCCAGAAAATATGTTAGAAAATATTTATAAAACCAAAGGAATAATATTTTCACAAAAAGTTTTAACCGCATTAATTGATAAAGGCGTTTCTAGAGAAAAAGCATACGACCTTGTACAACCAATAGCGGCCTATGCTTATGAACGTAATGAAAACTTTATTGATTTAATCTTAAAAAATAAAGAAATTAATACAATTTTTAATGAAAAAGAATTAGAAACACTGTTTGACATTAATTTTTACAAAAGAAATGTTGATTACATATATAACAATGTATTTAAATAGAAAGGAATACAATGAATAGAATAAAGAAATTAATTTTATTAATAACATTAATTCTCATTACACTAAGTAATGCTTTTTCTATTTCTGTATTTGCTGCTGAAAAAGCAGATTTAATTCAAGCTAGGGATAATTTGCAAGCAGTAATTGACAATCAAGACAATTCTTTAAATGGCAATTCATATTATGAGGCAACATCATATCATTCATTTCTTGAAGCAATTAATGTTTTTGGTGGAATATTAGGGGTACAAGCTGTAATTGACGACGATTTAGCTGAACAGAATGAGATTGATGATTTAGTTACTGCAATTAATGATGCAATAGCTGGATTAGTTACCTATGTAACATACAATTTAGTTTTAAACAATCTAAATCAAGCAAAATCTATTACTTCAAATACGTACACTCAGGATTCTATAGTTTTATATTATGCTGAATTAACAAGAATTGAATTAATTTTGTTTAATCCAACAGCGGGAGAAACAATAATAGCCGCACTTAATGATGATATTATTAATGCTTTTACCATATTGCTTCAACTAGCTGACAATAGCAGCTTGTTAGAAACATATAACGAACTTATTAATAAAGACATTAGTGAATATACAACAAATTCAGGAATTCTTTATAATTTAGAATTAGATAGATTATATGATTTGATAGTTAGTCCAAACTTAGACTCTACACTATCACAACAAATAATTAATGATTTAAACATTGTAGAAGATTTATTGGTGGATTTACCAGAATATTCCGCATTACAAGGGGCTTATGATTCAACCGATGAATATAAAGAAGAAGATTATTCTGCCAGTTCATATCAAGCAATGTTAGATGCTAAATCTGATGCTTTATATACACTTTCAAATTTAAACGCAACTCAAACAGAAGTCGATTTATCAGAAACCAATCTATTAAATGCAATAGCTGAATTATCAAGAAAAATTGATACCATATATATTAATGAAGGAGATCAATTAGATATAAATCAATATATAACTTTAGGCCAAGCAAACGTTATTAATTATAGCGTTGCAGATGATGAAATATTGACCGTTGATAACACCGGTCAAGTTCAAGGAATTGGATTTGGAGAAACCACAGTATCAATTGAATTAGATAATAGCGCGATAGAGATTATTACAATATTTGTTAAAGCAAAACCGGGAGTAGCGGTTTATGTATTAACCTTTTCTTTGCCTTTAGCTAGTATCGGACTAGGCTTTGGTATGATTTATGTTAAGAAAGACACTTGGAAAAAAATTTTCAATGTGACAAAAAATTTATTTAAAAGAAAAAAGTAGATGTGTTATAATAAATTTACAGGAGGGGATTCTATGAGTGCAACAAAAAGATTGTATAGAGATGTAGATAACGGAAAAATTTCTGGAGTATGCGCTGGTCTATCTGATTATTTAGATATAGACGTAACGGTTATAAGAGTTATTTGGTTAGTGTTAGTTCTCTGTGCAGGAACAGGTCTTTTAGCATATATTATTATGGCTTTGGTAGTGGAACCAAAAGACAGAGTTTTAAAGCAAATGAGAAGAGATCATATGGAAGAACCAAAAGAAGATAACGATGATCCATTTGCTAAGTATGATAAATAGACATTAGTTTTACATAAAAAATATAAAGTCACCTTAAATGGTGGCTTTTTATATTAATTTAGTTGGTATTTAAAATTAGTTAGTATAGAAAAACAAGGGACAACCATCACCATATATATACCTAATAATCAAATAATAATAAAATAAATAAACAAAATCCTTTAATCATTATAAAGGCTTTTTATTTTAGCGATTTAATGGTTAAAATAAAAATATGCGTTATGAATTTTAATAAAAATGGTAGTTTTATAAACAAAAAATAAAATATTTTTTTATATGCAAAAAAACGAAATATACATAGTTTTTTTATACAAACAAGAGTATAATTATTTAAAAAAGGAGGTGCTTGATATGGAAGAATATAAATTAAGAAAAAATATAGTTTGTATAGACTTAAAAAGTTTCTACGCATCAGTAGAATGCGCAATATCAGGCCTTGATCCATTCAAGACTCCTTTAGTTGTTGCTGATAAAGAAAGAGGCGGAGGCTCTATAGTTTTGGCTGTTTCGCCATATTTAAAAACATTTGGAGTTCCTAATCGTTGTCGAGTTTATGAGCTGCCTAAAAATATAGATATAATTTATAGAAAACCAAAAATGGAAAGATATTTAGAATATTCTACAAGAATTGTTGAATTATATTTGAATTTTGTTTCTGAAGAAGATATTTATGTATATTCAGTTGATGAAGTTTTTATAGACTTAACTGAATATTTACAGTATTACAATATGACGGATTATGAAATTGCAAAGAAGATTCTTAAAACTATATATGATGAAACAAAAATTTACGCTACATGTGGCATAGGTCCTAATATGTTAATGGCTAAATTAGCTTTAGACATTGAATCAAAGCACTCTCCTGACTTTATAGCAAAGTGGGATTATGAAGATTTACCAACTAAACTTTGGACAGTTACCCCTCTATCAAAAATGTGGGGTATCGGTAGAAACATGGAAAGAAATTTGAATAGTTTAGGTATTTATAAAATTGAAGATTTAGCAAAATTTGATGTTAAGAAACTAAAGAAAAAATTTGGTATAATTGGAGAAGAATTATATTATCATTCACACGGAATTGATATGAGTTTAATTCAGGAAAAATTAGGCGTTAAACCAATAAGTAAAAGTTATGGGATTGGTCAAACTTTGTTTCAAGATTACTATAAACCAGAAATATTTCAAATAATTAGAGAGATGGTTGATGATGTTTGTAGAAGATTAAGGGTGAGTAAAAAGATGGCAAAAACCGTTCATTTTGGATTAGCCTACAGTAAAGAAATAGGTGGGGGCTTTGCTAGACAAACAAAATTAGAACAGCCATCACAAAACGAATCGCATGTATTTAAAGCTTGTCTCAGCTTGATGAATAAATTTTACGATAACTCACCAATCAGAGTTGTAAGAATCGCTGTAACTAATTTTGTTGATAAGAAAGGATATCAAGTAAGTTTATTTGAGGATGTTAATCAAGTCGTTAAAGAAAACGCAGTTTTTTCTGCAATAGACGAAATTAAAGAAAAATTCGGTAAAAATAGCGTTAATAGAGCATCAAGTGAATTAAAACATTCCACAATAAAAGCCAGAAACGATATGATAGGTGGACATAATGCTTAATACATATCGCGATAGAGGAATAATTAAGTGGGCCGCATTTGATGCTTTAAATGGATTTAATCCAATGCTTAAAGAAATGAAACACAGATTAAACAAAAAAGAGAAACCAAATTTAAGCGAAGATGACTTTGATGCATTTAATTTAACTTTACAAGAAGCAATTTTAGAAGATAAAGAAGTACAGATAATATTTTTTGAGGATGGATACTCCAAAACTACCTTTGGCAAAGTAAAGAAATTAGATTATAATAATAAAATTATCGTTTTAAATACAAAAGAAAGAATAAATGCGTTTAGTATTTTAAACATTGATATTTTATAAAGATGAAAAACCACATAAAAAATGGTAAAATAAGAACATAGGAGTTGTTTTTATGGTTATAGAAAAAGCATATGCAAAAGTAAATCTATTTATAAACGTCGTTGGTGCTAGAAGAGATGGATATCATGATTTAGAGATGATTAACGCAAAAGTAGATTTGTATGATACAGTGAAAATTGAAGAATTAAATTCTCCAGGGTTAGTTATTATTAAATCAAATGATCTATTTCTATCAAATCAAAATAATTTAGTAATTGAATCTGCTAGATATATGATAAAACAGTACGCCCCAGACAAAGGCATAACTGTAACGATAGAAAAAGTTATCCCTTTTGGAGCCGGTTTGGCAGGAAACTCAGTTGACGCTGCAGCAATAATTAGAGGTATTGATAAATTATTTAATTTAAACTTAACCTTAGAAGAAATGCAAAGATTAGGAATCAAATTTGGTGCGGATATTCCTTATTGTTTAATCGATAAACCGGCATTAGTTGAAGGAATAGGAGACAAGGTTACTGAGTTGGATATTGATTTATCCGATTACAAAGTTCTTCTTGTTAATCCGAGAGAATATATATCTACCGAAGATATATTTACACTTGGGGATAGACAAGGGTTTGATAACGCAGATATTAAAAGTGTAAAAAAGGCAATAAAAAATAAAGATATTGATGCATTTATATCAAAATTACATAATGCATTACAACAAATTGCAATTAATAAAAACGATAAAGTAAAACAAGCATATTTACACATAAAAAATGAATTAAATGATTATGGGTTAACAATGACCGGTTCAGGTTCAACGTTAATAAAAGTGTTTAAAGGTGAAGATTCAAAATGTAAAGCCTTTGTAAATGACAATAAAACCAAATATTTTACCGATATTTACAGTTTTTTATAGAAATTTAACACAACCCATTGAAAAGATAAAAATATACGTGATATAATCATTTAAAGAGGTGGTAGTGTGAAAATTACGGAAGTGCGTGCAAAAAGGATTGACGGAGATAATCGTTTAGTGGGGATAGCTGCCATTACAATTGACAATTGCTTCGTTGTACACGAGTTAAGGATCATTGAAGGAAAGAATGGTCTTTTTGTAGCTATGCCAAGCAGAAAAATGCCAAATGGCGATTACAAAGATGTAGCTCATCCAATTAACAGCGAAACAAGAGCAATGATTGAAAAAGCTGTTTTAGACACGTATAATAGTCTCCCTGAAACAAACAAAGAAGAATAAAAGAAATAAGCACTAACCATTAAAGTTAGTGCTTTTTTATTTGCTTAATTTGTTGTATAATATTATTGAATTAAAGAGAAATTGTATAGGAAGGTATATAATAAAAACAAATTTATTATAACAGGTATTAAAATGGCTGTCTTTCATGGCTCAAAAGTTAAGTTATTTTCATTAAGTTCTAATAAGCAATTGGCTGAAGAAATCGCAAATTATATTGGAATTCCATTAACCAAATGTGAAATATTAAGATTTGCTGATGGAGAAATCAACGTTAATATTCCAGAAACAGTAAGAGGACATAAAGTTTTTGTTATTCAATCTACTAATGCTCCAGTTAACGAAAATATCATGGAATTATTAATAATGATTGATGCTCTAAAAAGAGCTTCCGCTAGAGAAGTAAATGTAGTAATGCCATATTACGGGTATTCAAGACAAGATAGAAAAGCTAAAGCTAGACAACCAATCTCAGCTAAATTAATCGCTGATTTATTACAAACAGCTGGGGCTACTAGAGTCGTATCTATGGATTTACATGCAGGCCAAATTCAAGGGTTTTTTAATATACCAATCGATAATTTTAAAGCAATGCCTATTATTAGTAGATATTTTAGGGAAAAAGAATTAGATGATATTTGTGTTGTTTCACCAGATCACGGTGGAGCAGCTAGAGCTAGAGATATGGGAGACTTATTGAGAGCACCAATAGCTATTATTGATAAATTTAGACCAGAACCAAATGTTGCTGCAGTAAAAAATATCATTGGTAAAGTTAGAGGAAAAAATTGCATTATTATCGATGATATGATAGATACAGCGGGGTCAATTTCAGCTGCTTCAATAGCGTTAAAGGAAGCCGGAGCTAAAAAAATATATGTTTGTTGTACACACCCATTATTTTCAAATGATGCAGTCAAAAAATTAGATGCAGCACCAATCGAGGAAGTAATATGTACGAATACTATACAGTTAGAAAAAGAAAAAATGATTCCAAAAGTTGTGCAACTTTCAATAGCTGATTTGCTTGGACAAGGGATTATAAACATTATTGATGATCAAGGAGTATCAACACTATTTAGATAAAAACTTTACAAAAGTTTTTATTATGTTATAATAAAATAAATCGAAGACCGGAGAAGTAAAATAGATTATTTGATTTAGCGATTAAGGGGCGGTGGAAGCCTTATACAAACTCTATTTGAATAACACCGTAAGAGACAGAAGAATTAAGTAGAACTGTACGTATATCTGCGTTAAAGATTTCAAGAGCCGTATATGATACGGAATTAAGGTGGTACCGCGATATAATCGTCCTTTTTAGGGCGATTTTTTATTTAGGAGGCTTATTATATGATTAATGAGTTACAAAAGCTTCATAGAAGAGATATACCTATTGAGTCCTGCAAATATACAAAGGAGTATATTAAAGGGCAATCGGATTATTATATAGGTATTACTGTACCTGAATTAAGAAAATTATCTAAAATGTATTATAATGTAATTGATAAAACACAACTAGATGAATTAATAACTCATAAATACCACGAATATAGATTAGAAGCTTTATTTATTCTTGAGCAAAGAATGAAAAAAGCGAAAGAACTAGATCAGCAAAAAGAAATTATTGATTACTATCTAAAAAATCTTAAATATGTAAATAATTGGGATTTAGTAGATGCTTCTGCTTATCAATTATTAGGAAAATATTTATATAATATTAATGATTATTCTTTATTGTACAAATTATCTAATTCAAAAGATTTATGGAAAAAGAGAATAAGCATAGTATCAACTAACTATTTAATTAAAAACAATATTCTTAAAGTAACAATTGACATAGTAAATAATTTGTTAGAAGATAAACATGATTTAATACACAAAGCTAACGGATGGATGTTAAGAAATGTAGGAGACAAAGATAGGAAGTTGTTGACAAATTATATCATTGAAAATTATTCAAAAATACCTAGAACGACATTAAGATATGCAATAGAACATTACGAAGAGCCAATAAGAAAGGCGATATTAAAGGGGGATTTCTCATGGAAATAACAATTAAGGATTTATTTAAAAACCAAAAAGAATTAGAAAACAAAAGTGTTTCAATTATGGGTTGGGTTAGAAATAACAGAGACCAAAAATCGTTTGGATTCATCGATTTAAATGATGGATCTTGTTTTGAAACGCTTCAAATAGTATATGAAAGAGATTTTTTAGAAAATTATAAAGAAGTATCTAAATTTAGAGTAGGCTCATCTATTGAAGTTATAGGAAAAGTTGTATTAACACCAAACTCTAAACAACCCTTTGAAGTTAAAGCAACAGAAGTAATATTAATAGGAGATAGTTTAGAAGACTATCCTATACAACCAAAAAGACATTCAAGAGAGTTTTTGAGAGAAAACGCTCATTTAAGAATGAGAACAAATTTATTTAACGCAACATTTAGGGTTAGATCTGTTGTTTCTCATGCAATTCATAAATTCTTTCAAGATAGAAACTTTATTTATGTGCACGCACCAATTATTACCACTTCTGATGCTGAAGGGGCAGGAGAAATGTTCCAAGTTACAACACTTAACCTAGAGGAAGAAATCGATTATACAAAAGATTTCTTTACTAAAAAAGCGAACTTAAGCGTTAGTGGACAACTTCAAGCAGAGGCATACGCTTTAGCGTTTAAAAATGTTTATACATTTGCACCCACATTTAGAGCTGAGAATTCAAATACGAAAATTCATGCATCAGAATTTTGGATGATAGAACCAGAAATAGCTTTTGCTGACCTACAAGATAACATGGATTTAGCCGAAGATATGTTGAAATACATAATTAAAGATGTATTTGAAAGATGCCCTTCTGAAATTAATTTTTTTGATAAATTTGTTGAAAAGGGCTTAAAACAAAAACTTCAAAAAGTATTAAATAGTAAATTTAAAGTTGTAACACACAAAGAAGCTATAAATATATTAATTGAAAACAAATCCAAATTCGAGGTAACTCCAGTCCAAGGAAAAGATTTAGCTACTGAACACGAAAAATTCTTGACTAACTATTTTGATGGTCCTGTATTTGTAATAGATTGGCCAAAAGATATTAAAGCTTTCTATATGAGAATGAATGATGATGGAGAAACGGTTGCTGGAATGGATTTATTAGTTCCTAAAGCAGGAGAACTTATTGGTGGGTCTCAAAGAGAAGAAAGATTAGATGTTTTAGAACAAAGAATAAAAGATTTTAATATACAAGATGATGATTTATGGTGGTATAAAGATTTAAGAAAATACGGCGGATGTAAACATGCTGGTTTTGGTTTAGGCCTAGAAAGAATGGTTATGTATGTTACCGGAATTGATAACATAAGGGATGTTTTACCTTTCCCAAGAACGCCTAAGAATTGCGAATTTTAATGGAGATGATTAGATGAAAAAAATACTGCTATTGTTTTGTGCAGCTGTTTTGGTTGTGCTTGTTTCTTGTGGTGAGACAACCACAGAACAAACAAATTATACAAGTAACGAAACAACAACACAACAAAGCACAACAACATTGCCTAGTACAACTATTTCAACTGAATATATAAGTACCAATATGGATGAATATATCTCTAGTTTATCAAATCCATACAATATTAATTTATGTGTAACTGAAGATTTAACTACTTCAATGGCTATCAATTTTGAAATGCCAGAGGATACGACTGCTTTTATTGAATATTCTGTTTCAGGTTTAGATTATTTTGAAACATTACAGACAACAAAGAAGACGATAACTTTTGATGATGAAATTGTATATCTTCACGAAGCTACAATGAATAATTTAATACCTGGAACAACATATGAATATCGGATAAGAAATGATTCTGGAACAGAAATAAGCGATTTTTATGAGTTTAAAACGTTAGATAACTCAGATGATGAACACACGATCATGTTTTTAGCTGACCCTCAAGAAAATTCAGAATTAGGATACAAAGCTTATGCATATTCAATCCAATATGTTTTAAATCATACTAATATTGATTATGATTTAGTTATGTCTCCGGGAGATTTGATACAAGATTCAGAAGATAGAGATGAATGGAATTGGTATTTTAAATATTCTTCTATATTTTCTTTTAACAAACCTACTGCAGCAACGATTGGTAATCATGAAATGAAGCCAATTGAAGATGATAAAATAAACACTTTGGAATTCGACGGATATTTTAATCTTCCGAATAATGGACCAACCTATTTAGAATTTGATGAGTTGTTTAGAGACTATAGGTCAACTGATTTTGATGATGGAAAAACATACAGTTTTGATATTGGTGAAGCACATATAGTTGTAATTGATTCTGAAACATTTTGCGACGGGTCTACAGCATGTATATTTTATGATCAAACAAATGTACAAAGATTAAACACATGGATAAGAAATGATTTACAAAGTTCAGCAGCAAAATGGAAGATTGTTATGATACACAGAGGACCATATGGATTATCTTATAACACTCCTAGTGTAAGAAACAATTTAACACAAATTATGGATGATTATAACGTTGATTTAGTTATTGCTGGACACGAACATCAATACTCAAGAGCCATTTACAATGAAGATAATTTAGTTCCATTCGCTAGATCTAATAATTACTTAAAAGGTACGATTTCTTTAATACCAGATGACCCTTTGAATTTAAATTTTAATAACTATTCTAGTTCTATAGGGGTTACTTATTTAACATCCAATACTGTAGCCACTAAGTTTTATGGAGATACAAAAGATTCTGAAATTGATGTTAATTATGGGTTCAGGGATGAAGTGCCAGTAATTCCAATTATTACAATAACTGAGAATTCTATAAACGTTACTTCTTATGGTTTAAATAAAAGATATGCATTTGATGTTAAGCCGTTTGGAGTGTTTGTTTTAGAGGAGTTTACAATAACAAAATAAAAAGCCAACTCATAAGAGTTTGGCTTTTTTGTTAACTTATTAACTTATTTTTTTGTTTTAGGATCTTTTAAAGATTCTACAAGTCCACTTGCTAAACCTACAACTCCTTGTAGTTCACTTGGAATAATAATTTTAGTAGCTTGGCCTTCAGCAACTCTTTCCATTGCTTTATAAGCTTCTAATGTAAGAACAGCTTGATCTGCTTTGGCAGCTTTTATAAGTTCGATACCTCTTGCGGTAGCTTCTTGCACATTTAAGATAGCTTGTGCGCGACCTTCAGCTTCTCTAATTGCAGCTTCTTTTTTACCTTCAGCTTCTTTAATTGCAGCTTCTTTTTTACCTTCAGCATTTAAGATGTTAGCTTGTTTTGTACCTTCCGCGATAAGAATTGTTTCTCTACGTTCACGTTCAGCACGCATTTGTTTTTCCATTGCTTCACGAATTTCTTTTGGTGGAATAATATTTTTAAGTTCCACGCGATTAATTTTAATTCCCCATGGGTCAGTAGCTTCATCCAAAATAACTCTCATTCTTTCATTGATTAGATCTCTTGAAGTTAAAGTTTGGTCTAATTCAAGTTCACCAATGATGTTACGAAGAGTAGTAGCAGTTAATTGTTCAATTAAGAATCCTGGATTATCTGCTCCATAAACATATTGTCTTGCATCTGTTATTTGCAAGAAAATAACTGTATCAATTTGCATTGTAACGTTATCTTTTGTAATAACAGCTTGAGGTGGGAAGTCTAACACTTGTTCTTTTAAAGTGATTACATCAGTAACTCTACCCCTAGCATTGTAAGTTCTTCTAATTCTTTCAATAAATGGTACTAAGAAGTGAATTCCGGCTGTCCATGTTGTGTGATATTGCCCTAATCTTTCCACGATATATTCAGTAGCTTGTGGTACGATTTTAATTCTACTTCCTAAATAAGCAACAATTACGATAAATAACGCTGCTATAATGATCCAAACAAAAGGATCAACTTGTAAAAATACTGGTACAAACATAATTATTTCCTCCTATAAAATTTAATTTTTATGTTTTCTGTAATTTGTTAACGCTTTATTACTTTAATTTTTAATAAAATATCTCTAATGGTTGTATGATTTCTTGTGAAGCCCATTAAAAGAAGATCAATTATAAAACCAATCATCATCATGATAACTCCATAATACATACTAATTATAAATACTACGATAATAAAGAAATATTTTAAGAGTACATCATGAAATAAAACAAATATTGGGTTTGGAGCAATAAATTCTCCGCTCCCATTATCAACTACTAGTTTAATTGATAACATTCTTCGTCCTGGAGTGTTACCACCCATAGCCATAGTTAAAATTGCAACAAAAACAATAAAACCAATTGAAAAGTAATATATAATTTCAAGAAAGTACTGAGATAAAGGCTCGTTATAAGGCTCTATATCAATAGTATTTTGCTCATTAACTAACTGTAATTTTGCATTATATTCTTCTCTGGCTAAAGTTTCTAATTCTTCATCTCCGTCAGCGAGTTCAATATTAGCTTCATACTCAATTTGTAAATCTTGTATGTCGCTATTATAAGTTTCTAAGATTTCATTATATGTGCTGTATATTTCGTCAAAGTTATCTATACGATTTCTTAGAATAGTTCTACCGCCAACAACAAACGATAAATATACTACTAAAATTACTAACGTAACATCAATAACTGACGAAAACATTCTTTTAAAAAACGATACCGTCATTTAATTCTTCCTTACAACTAATTTAACACCTTTAATAGCCAAAACAGTCACCTTTTCATTTAATTCAATATCTTCATTTGATATAGCAGTCCAAATTTTGCCTTCGATTTTTACTTCTCCACGATTGCCATCTTTGATTTCTTTTGTACAAACAGCAATTTTACCAATTAAACTGTCTGCATTAGTTTTTATTTCGTTCTTTTTCATATGTTCTTTGAAAACTGGTCTCAATATAACAAGAAGTAAAACAGAAACAACTAGGAATACAACAACTTGCAACCATAATTCCTCAGGGAATATTAAAGCAACAATTAATGCGAATAATGCTCCGGCTGAAAACCAAATACTAGATAAATCCATAGTGCCTGCCTCAACAACGGCTGCGAAAATAATTACTGCAACCCATATTAACACCATTAAAGTTCCGGTTGGTATAGATAGAAACATCATATTACACCTCTTTCTTATTTAGATCAATTACTAATACATTTTCTTCTTTGTTCCAAGAAGCATTAAACTTATATGATTGGTGGTGTTCAATAAACTTTAAACCAACCAAATCTGAGACCTCTTTAACAAAAAGTTTGTTACAGATTCTAGAATAACTAGATTTTACTGTAATATTGTGTTGTTGTTCTTTTGGGATATATCCCATACTAATCTCTTCTTTTGTAATAGGTTTAATAGCGATAAGTTTTTTATCTCTATCAAGACCCAACAAAACTACATAGGCATTTTCAAAATATCCCGTTGCTGATTTATTTAATGTTATATTAGCTTCATATATTGTAGCTATCTCATCCAGCGGTTTTTTTGATGCCCAAATAAAATTATTCATATGTCAACCTCCATTATAATACAGATTTAAGATATTTAGCATTATATCACATAATTTGTAAATTATCAATAGATACCGAAAATTATTTTAAATTATTTATAATTATTTTGTGATTTGTAAAAGTCGTGTATAATATATATCAGGTGATAATATGAATGAAAAAAAATATTCAATGAGCATTTCTAAATCTTTAAACAAAAGATTTAAAGGGACATTGTTAGCTAAATTTTTGCGTGCTATTGATGAATACAAACTTTTAAGTGATGGCGATAAAGTTTGCGTCGCTTTAAGCGGGGGAAAGGACTCTTTGCTTTTAGCCGCTTTATTTGAAGAATATAAGTTACATTATAATAATAAAATAGATGTAATATACATCACTATGAATTCTGGTTTTACTAAAGAATTCTTAAATAATCATTTAGATAACTGTAAGAAAATAGGTATTAATACAGAAGTAATTGATTCAAAGGTTTATGAAATTGCAAACAGAATGAATCCAAAAGCGCCATGTTTTTTGTGTGCAAGAATGAGAAGAGGCTTTTTATATCAGCAAGCAAAAGATTATGGGTGTAACAAGTTAGCGTTAGGACATCATTTTGATGATGTTATAGAAACAACACTTATGAATATGTTTTACACAGGAACATTTAAGACAATGTTACCTAAGGCAAAATCAAAAAACTTTGAAGGATTAGAATTGATTAGGCCCATGTACTTAATAAAAGAACAAGATGTAGAAAGGTTTATTAAGTATCATGAGATTGATTTTGTCTCAAAAGGATGTGAATTCCAAGATCGAAATGAAGATTCAAAAAGAAAAGAGATGAAAAACCTTATTGCTGAATTAAGACAAATATATGAAAACATCGATATAAACATATTTAGGTCTGCAGAAAACATAAATTTAGATTCTGTTTTAGGGTATTTTGATGATAAAAAAAGAACAAATTTCCTTGATGAATATTAAAAAAGCACTAAAAATTAGTGCTTTTAATTCATAAAGGTTTCACATGAAACATTATTTTCCTAAACAAAATTTTGAGAATAATGTTGAAATCAAATCTTCTGAAGTATTTTGACCAGTAATTTCCCCTAAAGAAGACCAAGCTTTTCTTAAATCAATTTCTACCATATCGATTGGTATCAAATTTTCACAAGCTATATAAGCGTCTTCAAGCGCTTTTTTTGTTTCTTTTATTTTTCCGATATGTCTTGTATTGGAAATAAGAGTATAGTTATCCGATAATATACTTTCATCAACAAATAAAGCTTTAACTTCTTTTGATAATCTTTCTAAACCTAGATTCTTTTTAGCTGAGATATTAATAATATTTTCATGACCTAAATCAATTTTATTTCCTAAATCAATTTTATTTCCAATGATGATTCTTGGTTTCTCTTTTGTTAAGTTAAGCAACGTTTCATCCAAATCTGTTAGATGATTTGATTGGTCTAAAACCAACAAAACAAGAGAAGCCTTTTTGATTGCTTTTATTGTGCGATCAATACCTATTTTTTCTACAACATCCTCGGTTTCTCTTATCCCGGCAGTGTCAATTAACTTTAATATAATTCCATCAAGATTTAATTCTGCTTCAATTAAATCCCTTGTTGTACCAGATATATCAGTGACGATAGCTTTATCTTCTTTTAACAAAGAATTTAACAAACTAGATTTACCAACATTAGGCTTGCCTACGATAACAGTTTTTATGCCATCTCTAATTATTTGACCAGTACTAGATTCTTTTAAAACATTGTCTACATTTTCTATTAATATTTTAATTTTTGGCATTATTGTATTGGTAGTTAAATGCTCAACATCATCGTATTCAGGATAATCTATATTAACCTCTATATTAGCAATAATATCTAATATTTTATTTTGAAGATCATCGACTAATTTATGAACATCACCTCTTAATTGATTATTAGCTAAGGTTAATTGCTTATTGGTTTTTGCGTTAACAATATCCATGATGCTTTCAGCTTCGGTTAAATCCAATCTACCATTTATATATGCTCTTTTTGTAAACTCACCATTTTCAGCTAGTCTAGCGCCGTTTTTAATGAGTAGTTTAATAACTTCGTTAGCAACAAAATTTCCACCGTGAGTAGATATTTCAACAACATCTTCAGCGGTAAACGATTTTGGCGCACGATACAAAAACACCATTACTTCGTCAATGGTTTTATCTTGGTCATGTATATAACCATATTTAATTGTATGCGAACTAGCTTTTTCAATATTAGCTCCCTTAAAGATTTTATTAACAATTGAAAAGGAATCTTCACCAGAAACTCTAATAACATTTATCGCACTTGTGCCATCTGCAGTAGTTTTTGCAACTATCGTATCAAATATCATTTTTCTCACCACTAATATTTTAACATATTTTATCTAAAATATTGTATAATACTTTTAGGTGATAAATATGAACAAACAAAAGAAACCCTTTAAATTCTATGTAATAATATTTGTATTTTCTATGTTGATGGTGGTAGCATATAGTCTCTATGCTATATATGCACAAGGCAGAGAAGTGGCTGATATATATACTATTTGGTTCATGCCCCTTATTTTTACTGCTTTCTACTACGGAAGTGACGCATTAATTTATAGATTAACAAATAAAAAAAAGAAAGTAGATTTTGAAGGAAAGTTCTTGAACGATATTAGCAAAAAAATGAGAGACAGTAATGAATTTATTGTTGAGGAATTTAGAAGGTTACAAAACAATGTTAAATTCCAAGAAGATTTAAATAAAGCTTATAAAATATTTAAAGAAGGCGAAAATGAAGTACTGTCAATAGCAAAATTGGAAAGAAAATATCGTAAAGATAGTTTAGAACAAAGAGCAATGAAATATGTAACAGATTATTTAAGAGAAAACCAAAAAAATAAGGAAACCGATTAGAAAAAAGCGGGTAAATAAGGTATAATATATATGTAGGAGCATGTATATTTTTATGGTAAAAAAAAATCAAATTATTAGTAAAGGAATTGCATACGGAAAAGTTGAATTTTTGAAAGAAAAAGTAAATGCTTTTCTTGATGAAAACAGAGATGTCGATGAGATATCAAGGTTTCATAATGCCCTTCAAAAAGCCACTAAAAAAATTGAAAATCAAATTAACGACATAGATAAAAATAACGATAACAGAATATCTGATATTTTTTTGTCGCACAAATATATCATCAACGATCCCATTGTGATAGAAGATACAGAAAAACATATTTTAAAAGGTGAAAAAGCATTAGAATCATATTCACTCGTAATAAAAGAAGTTCTAAATAAATTCAAAAAAATCGATAACGAATACATGTTGGGAAGAATTGTAGATATTATTGATGCATCTGATAGAGTAAAACAAGAATTAAAAAATGAAGAGCTATCCTATTTGTTAGATTTCATCGAGCCTACTATTTTGATTTTAGATGAATTAAAACCAAGCGTTGTTTTTAATCTTAGCAACAAAAACATCGTAGGGTTTGTTACAAAAAAGGGAAACTTTAATCAGCATTCTGGTATAATTGCTAGAACATTTAATATACCCGGCATGATATATGAAAATGTAGAAGAATTGATCACTGAAAAAGACAAAATATTAGTAGATTGTTTTAAAGGAAATATATATATTAATCCCAATCAAGAAACAATAAAAAAAATTATGGAGGAAAGCAGATGAGTTATAAAGCGTTGTATCGGATATACAGACCACAAGACTTTAATGAAGTGGCTGGGCAAAAACATATAACAACAACATTAAAAAATGCACTAGTTAATGATAAAGTAGCTCATGCTTATTTATTTAGTGGACCTAGAGGAACAGGGAAAACATCAATAGCCAAAATATTTGCGAAAGCCGTAAATTGTGTTAAGGCCCCAACGGAAAATCCATGCAATGAATGTGAAAACTGTAAAGGAATTCAAAGCGGAGTTATAAGTGACATTATAGAAATTGACGCAGCTAGTAATAATGGCGTGGATGAAATTCGAGAAATTCGAGATAAAGTTAAATACTTACCTGGTTATGTAAAATATAAAGTATACATAATTGATGAAGTACATATGTTAAGCACAGGAGCTTTTAATGCTTTATTAAAAACCTTAGAAGAGCCACCACAACATGTTATATTTATTTTATGTACTACAGAGCCTCAAAAAATACCACTAACCATCCATTCTAGATGTCAAAGATTTGATTTTAAATCAATATCGACTAAAGATATGATAATCAAATTAAAAGAGATAGTTGAATTAGAAAAATTAAATATTGAAGAAGACGCTCTTGCTCAAATCGCAATTCACGCAGAAGGCGGATTAAGAGATGCAATAAGTTTATTAGATCAAGCCAGTTCATATAGCCCTGAGAAAATCACTTTAGATGATGTTAACCAGATTTCTGGTGCCGTTTCTGCTCAAATGTTAATGGGGTTGGCAGAGGCCTTGGTTCAGGGAAATTCCACAAAAGCAATTGAGTTATTAGATGCCTTGATAACCGAAGGAAAAGAAGTTAAAAAGATAAATATGAACTTAATAGAGTTTTTTAGAGATATTTTAATGGCTAGAAACCTCAGAAATTTAGATGAAAATAACTTTTTATACAAAGATGAGCAATTTATACAACTCTCAAAAATGATTAGTAATAAAATGACTTTATATATTCTTGATGTTTTGATCAATGCAGCTAATGAAATTAAGTGGAGTAACAGTCCAAAAATCTATTTAGAATTAGCCTTTATTAAAATTACTGATAATGAAGTTAGTAGCAGTTCAAGAATAATTTCAATGATAGATGATATTGAAAATCGTCTTTCTGAAGTTGAAAAAATCAAGGAAGATGTTGACAATTACAAAGAAAAAGAGTCTGAAAATCTAATTTCAGAAATTGTTCATAAAGCTGAAGAAATAGATGAAGATGACCTTTTAGAAGATATAGATATTGAAGAACAAGAATGCGATGATGATTTTGAAGAAGAAACACCTCAAGAAATTTTTGAAAAACAACTTTGTGATGATGTTGATGATACATATTCAATAGAATTCATTGAAAGCATTTTAAACAATGGTAATCGTCAAGATAAATCAACATTGATAAACACATGGAATAAAATTAGTAAAACTTATTCTAATGATGAGGAAAAATATATTGCTCAAATTCTGGAAACAGGAATCATTGTTGCAAGCGCAGTTGATAAGATAATTATCACATTTCCTAGCGTTTCAATTTGTAATAAACTAATGACAGAATCTAATAAAAAACTTGCAATGAATGTATTGCAGAGACACTATAATAGAAGCATAGATTTTATTGCATTACCAGACTCAGTTTTCACAGATATTACCGAAGAGTTTAAAACACTTTGGAATCAAAATAAAGGTGGGTATATTAACCTTTCAAAAATAAGATGTGAAGGATTAGTTAATGTTAACAACGAAGTTAAAGAAAATGAAACAGAATCAAAACCAAAAATAATTACGGACGCTCTTGATTTATTTGGAGATATAGTCAAGGTTAAAAAGTAGGAGGAACTATAATGATTAATCCACAAATGTTAAAACAAATTAAAAAAATGCAAGAAGATATTAAAAAAGTTCAAGCAGAGATAAACGCTTCAACTTTTTATGGCCAAGCTGGAGGCTCAGTGGTTAAGGTTGCAGTTAAAGGAACAAAAAAAGTAGAAGCAGTTGAAATAAAAAAATCAGAAATTGATATGGATGATATTGAAATGCTTCAAGACTTAATTGTTGCAGCTTTAAATGACGCATTTAACAAAGTTGACAAAGAACTAGAAGAAACTCTAGGGTCAATTACAAAAGGAATGAATATTCCGGGGATGTTTTAATGATATTACCGAAAGCATTAGAAGATTTAATTGTAGAATTCATGAAATATCCAGGCGTTGGAAGAAAAACAGCTGAAAGATACGCGTTATATACAATCGAGAAATTATCCACTGAAGATACCGAAAATTTTAGCAGCGCCCTAAAAGAACTTAAAACAAAAATACATCATTGTGAAATTTGTGGTCATTTAACAGATCAAGAAATTTGTGAAGTTTGTAGTGATCATAATCGAGATAGATCTTTGTTGTTAATTGTTGAATCACCTAAAGATGTATTTACAATTGAAAAGTCCGGCGAATATAAAGGGTATTATCACGTTTTGAATGGAAGGATTTCTCCTATTGATGGATATGGACCCGAAGACATTAATCTTGAAAGTTTATGGGAAAGAATTTCCGATAATAGTATTAAAGAAATTATTATTGCAACCTCTTCAACTCAAGAGGGTGAAACCACTGCGTTATATATTAGTAGAATTTTAAAAGATGTTGATATTACTGTAAGTAGAATTGGATATGGTGTTCCGGTCGGGTTAAATTTAGAATACGCTGATGACTTAACTCTATCAAAAGCTATTGAAAATAGAAAAAATATAAAATAACAAAAAATTATCAAGTTTTATGAAAAAAAAATTATTATTATGATATAATAATATGGTTACATTAAAAAAAAGGAGGGATTGCAATGTTTGATATTTTAAGAACTTTTGCCATTACAGATACTATCTCTGATTTTGTAGCGCCTTATATTACACAAGCTACAGATTTTTTAGGCGGATTAGCCCCTTGGATGGCAGCTGTTATATTATTAGGTGTCGCAATATTTACACTTGTAGGTATAATCGTGTTTATTAAAAAGTTTATTAAATTGTTTTTAGTTCTTGCAATTATAGGGGGAATTTTATACGTTTTATATACTCAAGGAATTTTAGATGGGATTTTAGAAACTATAGGTCTTAATATAGTTGGTATTTTTACTGTTGTTTAAATATTTAGGATAGCCATACGTATGGCTTTCCTTTTTTTTTCTAAAAATTTACAAATTAATTAATTTATAAATTAATTACACTTATTATGGTTTAATCGGAAAGGATTTAGTTTTATGTTTAAAAAGATTTTTTATATTATTACTGTTGTGCTTGTTTCTATGAGTGTTATTTCATGTGGAGACACAACTTCAAGCACGACTACATTAGATACAAATTGGACTTCTTGGAGTGTTCCGAGTTATGAGCTACCAGATTTGACTGGGTTAAATGCTACTGAAGCTCAAGACGCTTTTTTTTACATTGATGTTAATTTAACTGTTGAAGAGGTTGAAAACAACGAAATAGCAGATGGTTTGTTTGTTGGCTATGGGGATTCATTAGTTGCTGGAGACTTGGTAAACTCTGGCGCTACTATTACAGCATATTTTTCTATTAATTATCCAGAATTGCCAGATTTAGCCGGTTTAAGCAAAACCGAAATGAGAAATGCATTGGATGAGTTAGAAATAAATTATGTTTTTAAATATGAAACCAATCAAGATTTAGAAGAAAATACTTTTATTGGTTACGAAGGTCTAGATGAAGTTGGTGCAACATATAACGACGATCATGAAGTTGTTGTTATTATTTCAACAACAGATTTAATACTTCCAGATTTAACTGGACTAGATCAAACAGAAATTTTCTTTACATTATTTGATTTAGGAATTAATTTTGAAACAGAAATAGTTACCGATAACACCGTAGAAGACCAAACTTTTGTTTCATATGGTGATGGATTAATTGCAGGAAATAAAATTCCAGCATCATTTACAATTACAGTAATTGTTGGGTTCAATTCTGCTAAATTACCAGATTTAGCTGGATTAAGTAAAGAAAAAATAATGGATCTTTTAGATGATTTAAATATTCCATATAGCTTTGAATATATAGTAAATGATAATTATACAGAAGATTTATTTGATAGTTATCGAGATTTTGTTGCTGGAGATTTTTATGATTCTGGAGTCATAACTATAAATCTTTATAAAAATACATTTACAGATAACGAAATAAGTTTGTTTATATCGAAATATGTTGATGGAGGAAATGATACTAGCGACCAAGCGATTGAGTTATATAATCCTACAACAAGTAATATAGATTTAACTGATTATCATATCGTAATCTATACAAATGGTTCGTTAGACATAAATTATTCAATAGATTTGACAGGAACTCTCGCTCCTGAGGAGACTTACGTTATAGCTAATAGCTCTGCAAATTCTACTATATTAGCAGCTGCAGATTTAACTAGTGCAGATTTAGTGTTCGATGGAAACGATGTAATTCAACTTTGTTACCTTAATGGAACTTATATAGATACTATTTACACAATAGGGACTAGTAGTTTTGTTATGGATGAAGAAGTATTTGTTAGGGATTCTAATATAGTAAGCGGTACAAGAAATTATGTTGCAAATGAATGGTTTGGATTTGTTCCATCTTACACAGAAATACTAGGAACACATCCTGTAACATTACCAGACAAATTAGAATTTATTTTGATAGATAGAGATTTTTGGGATCCGCTAGGAGGAATGGATTTGGTAACTTATTCTGGATTAGCAGATGGAGACACTGCATATTTTACACCAGGATTTTTAGCAGATAATAGAGTAAGATTTTTAGGGTGTGATACTCCTGAAACATATCCTGTAGTACAAGATTGGGGCCTTGAAGCAAAAGAATATACAAGATTCCTTTTGGAAAACGCTCAACAAATATATATTCAAAGCGATCCTGATTCCGGCTTTGTAGGCGGATACGGAAGGCCGTTAGGGTTAGTTTGGGTTAATTTAGGAGAAACTGGAGTAACTTACGATCACTTAAATAGTAATGACGAAGTAGTTAAGACAGAATTTTTATCTGGATGGGTACTTGTGAATTATCAAATAATACTTAATGGGTATTCTTATAATTATTATGGATCTGATTCTACTTTGAGCTTTGGCAATCGTTATTTATTTAGATGGTTCCAAGAAGCCGAAAGACAAGCGGTAGAGGATGGAATAGGATTACACGAATGAGAGTTTTTGGTAGAATATTATACGCATTATTCGCTGTAGGGTTATTTTTGCTTGCATTCACATATTCAAGAGATATAATGATGACCAAATATATTGAAGATGTATTTGGAAATTCTCTTACAGATGAAAATTCAGAGTATCCAAAATATTACTATTTTTATACTTCTATACCGGACTATCATAATGTCAATCCGATAATTGAGATTGACTCAAATGGATACGAAATAATGGGATATGAAGTTTTGCAAGCAGATATAAATAACGATAATGAATTAAATGTTGAAACATTTTTATATATCATTGTTTATAGTGATACAATTCAATTAACTAACGTTGAGTACTTGCAATTTGAAAATACAGCAAACGGGAATACTTTAGATATAAACTTAAGTAGATTTAAAACATTAAATGTATTAAATGGAGTGAATGAACGAGGGTATGTTTATCTAGAAAAAGACCTATTCTTGGATGAAGAATACAACAAAATAAGTTTAATTGATAATTCTGATAACATTTTAGTAGATGAGAATGTAGATATTGAAGAAACTGATTTTATTATCAAAACATTTATAGAAAATTACTATTTAGAAAATGGAGATTTGCCAAATATTGATGATTTAAGTGGGTTACCTGATAGCGATGTATTTCCTAACAAACCACATGTTGCTACTGATTATGCATATATTTTTAACATTACAATGGCAGTCTATTTTATAGTCATAATAATAATGACATATATGATTTATTTTAAGAAAAAGAAGAAAAGGTATTAGGAGGATAGA
>CAZZPD010000002.1:0-61392 GCA_964655885.1 uncultured Candidatus Izemoplasmatales bacterium
AACACTTCAACGAAGTGTTTTTTTTATGCGGTAATGTCATTTGATTTTTGAAATTTATATTGATAATAATCTATTTTTTCAAGATAAATCAATGCATCTTTATATCGCTTTTTTTCTTTTAAAATATTTGATATTTTCTTTAATACTTCTTTGATTAAGTATAAATTTTGCCTTTTGACAGCAAATGGTAAAACGTAATTAATTAAATACTCTTTAATATAAGTTAATTCATTGCCTTCGAATAATTTTAGTAATTTATAATAATCCAGATTAGTTTTTACTGAATAATGCAAATCATTAATTGATTTCTTTATTTCTTCATATTCCTTAATCTTGTTATTTTTAAAACATTCTCTTGCTAGAATATATTTTCCTGCTAAGTAATATTCACCATCTTCATGTAAATATCTTAAATATTTATAAGGTTTATTTTCTTTGTATGCTAATGTTATAAGATAAGCATTTCTCTCATTATAACTTAATGATTTTAAATGATCTGTATGAAATCTTATTTCTTCATTTTCTCCTTCATATACACTAAAGATATTTTTATCAACAAAAATATCACACACTCTTTTTATATTGGAATAATTAATAAAAATCTCCTGAGCTATGATTAGTCCCTCTTTTGCTTTATTAAACAAATGAACATTACCATAAGTTTTAAATTTTAAGTAATTATATAAACCTAATAACATTTCATTATTCTGTATTTTTTCCTTCGTAGAGTTTAAAACCATTCTTGCATTTTGATAGTCATTAATCATCACATTATAGAATCCACTATATATTAAAAATGTTGCGAATCCAAAATCTTCAAGCAAATTCAAGTATCTATACATGTCGTTGTATATAGCCCCAGCATTATATTTATCTTCAATTAAAATATAATAACCAAATCTTACTATATATAGTAATATACCGAAATTGTATTTTTCAATCTCCTCGAAGAGTTTCGTATAATTCTCAATATCTTTAAAGAAAAAATATTTTATTGATTTTAATAAAAATTCTACCATCTCTTCTGGAAAGCCTATGTTTTCAGTAGGCAACCCCATTTTTTCCATCAATAGATATAAGTGTTCTCTGTTAACAACTACTTTATTATTTTCTATTTTTGAGATGTATGTGTTAGAGCAAATACCACGAGCTAAGTCTTGTTGGGTAAGTTGTAACTCCAATCTCCTTCTTCTTATTCTATTGCCGAATCCTCTGTAGTAAAAATCATACATTTCTTGTTTTCTTCTAATCAATGATGTCTTTATATTGATATCCATATTTGTTTCCTCATCCTTTATACATAATATGACTTAATGTGTCGCAATCAATTATAACAAGTATAAAGATAAAAACAAGACTAATAATTTGATAATTTTTTATATAAACTTTCACGAAATGTCATTCTAGCGCTAAAATAAAGGAAAACCTTGATTATCATAACCAAGGTTTTTTACAGTATTTTATTACTGGACATTCTTTACAATTAGGTTTTTTTGCTTTACAAAAATATCTACCAAAAAAAATAAATTTATGATGCAAACTAATCCATAATGATTCATCATAAGTTTTTTTTAATTTTTCTTCAATCTTCAGAGGATTATCAGATTCTTTTGCTAAGCCAAGTCTTTTTGATACTCTTGATACATGTGTATCGACAGCTATTCTAGGCATGTGATAAAATTCAGCTAGGAATACATTAGCTGTTTTCCTACCTACACCAGGCAATTGTTCCAATTCTTTTTGGGTTTTAGGTATTTCAGAATGATACTTGTTTACTACCATATTAGCCATCAATTTTAAATTTTTTGATTTGTTTCGGTATAATCCTATTTTTCTAATTATATTTTCTAAGTCTTCAATTTCTGCGTTTGCATATTCTTCAATAGAGTGATACTTTTTGAATAAATTATCCGTTACTTTATTGACAGAGATATCAGTAGTTTGTGCGCTTAACATAATCGCTATTAATAATTCAAAATCTTTATAGTAATTTAATTCGCATTTTGCTTCAGGGAATAATTTTGATATTTCATTATAGATGAATTCAGCTTTATTTAATTCTTTTCCCATGAATCAAAGAATGCCTTTAATGCTTCGGATTTTTCAGTATTATATTTTTGTGTGTTTTGTTTCTTTTTTGTTCTAGATTTTTTGAGTAAAACTCCATCAACATAACTAATTGTTGATTTATTTGCTTTAATAGCATCTAAAATTGCTCTTTTAATATCATCTATAGTGTAATTATCTTCATTTATCCATTTTTGAATTAATTCTATTTCTAGTGGTTTAAGTTGTTTTTGAAATTGATTTTCTAATAAATCTACGATTTCTTCTTCTTTTGAGTCAAATGTTTTTTCTGATTTAGTAATCTCAAGTTTTATCTGAGTTTTGTAAACATCAATTAATCTTGATACAGTGTTATCTAAAGAAAAATCTTCAGTTTCTTTTCCTTTGTCTTGTTTGATGAGTCTTATAATCAAGTATTTTTTCTTGATGAGATCATCTAATGTTTGCAATAATTTTTCTTCAGAAACGGTTAGTTTCTTTACTAGTTTAGATGGGGAAATAAAAGTTTGTCCTGTTTTCTTTTGGTTATTTAATTCAATCAATAAAAAAGCTTCGATTTCTGATAAACCGATTTTTTTATAGTTTTTAAGAAGCATTTTATCAAAATCAATAATATCTTCCTCGATTAGTTTTTTTATAACTGCATAATCCATCAAATCACGTCCTATTTGTTTTTAGCTAATTTTTTTAATGTCGCATACGCTGCACTTTGTTCAGCCTCTTTTTTCGATTTACCTTTACCTTGACCCATAATTATATTTGAATCCATGTATACTCTTGCAGTAAACTCTTTATTATGTGCTGGTCCTTTTTCAGATATAATTTTATATTCTAGAGTTCTTTTATCAGATTGAACTAATTCTTGTAATTTACTTTTAAAGTCATTGTCATCTTCGGTTAAGCTATTTTTAATCATAGGAAAAACAACTTTGTTTAATACTTTATAAGTTTCCTGGTACCCTTTATCAATATATATAGCACCCAATAAAGCTTCAAATGCATCAGCTAATAGAGCAGATTTTTCTCTTCCACCCGACATTTCTTCACCTTTACCAAGTAGTAAATATTCTCCTAAATCAATGCTTTTTGCAAATTTATAAAGTGATTGTTCACATACTTCTTGTGCACGTTTTTTTGTTAGAATTCCTTCGTCTTCTTCTAAGTTATCAAAAAGGTATTTTCCAACTGCTAAATCTAAAACTGCATCTCCTATAAATTCTAATCTTTCATTACTTTTTGTATTATTTTCATTTGCATAAGATGAATGTGTCAGAGCTCTTTCTAACAAACTAAAATCGTTAAATTGTAAATTGAAATACTTTTCTAACTCTTTAATATCTCTACTCATTACTAATTTCCTTTTCTGAATCTATGTATGCTTTAACTTTGCCAAAAACATCTTTCCTACAAATCTCAGCAGCTTGTCTAATTCCATTATAAAACCCATAAGCTCTAGAAGCTCCCTGAGCTTTTATAACTGGTTTATATAACCCGTAAATAACTGCTCCTCCTATCTCAGAAGCATCCATAGATTTTTTAAATTTATTTAAATTTTTCTTTGCTAATAAAGCACCAATTTTGCCCATAAAACTACTCATCAGACTCTTCTTAAGCATTTTTCCCATACCTTTAGCAGTACCTTCCATAGTCTTCATAACAATGTTAGCAGTGAATCCATCACTAATCATAATATCACATGGAGGATCTAGCACTGTTTTTGGTTCCATATTTCCATAAAACTCAAATAATTTTGTTTCTGAAAATAGATCAAATACCTCATGATCTATTTCTCTTCCTTTTCCAGGTTCAGTTCCAATATTAATAAGTCCTACTTTTGGGTTCTCTATGTTTAAAATTTCTTGAGCATATATTTTAGCAAAATATGCTTGTTGAAGCATATATTCAGGTTTAATTGTAAGGTTTCCACCAGCATCTAATAATATTTTTGGCTGTCCTGAAACTGAAGGAATTACAGGTGCAATAGCTGTTCTTTTAAACCCTTTCATTCTTCTAACTAATATATGAGCTCCAGCAATTAATGCTTGTGTTGCTCCACTTGAAACAACTGCATCTGCGGTTTCTTCTCTTAAGCTTGATAAAGCTTTAGCCATCGACGATGTTTCTTTATTAGCTTTAATCGCTGAAATAGGATTTTTTTCACCCATTGGAATTTGGTATGGTGCATGAACTATTGTAATTCTTTCATCATTTGTTAATAATGGTTTAATTACTTCAGTATCCCCATACAAAATTATTTCTATATCTTTTATATTTTTAATAGCTAACATAGCTCCATTTACTTGTTCTTTTGGCGCAAAATCTCCACCCATAGCATCTACTGCAATTTTTATCATTTTGTTCACCTCTATATTAAAATAGTATAACACATCTTAATCTAAATTATAAGATTCTATTGATTTTATTGCTTTATTTCTAAGCTTCATTGATTCAGTATCTTTAGTGTTCATAATTATTCTTGCATCTATAAAAGCTTGTTCTAAAATAGCTTTATCATTGATAAGATTTGCCATTTTAAAAGTTGGAATTCCTGACTGTGCTTTTCCAAAAACTTCTCCTGGTCCTCTGATGGATAAATCATATTCACTTATTAAGAAACCATCATTGGTTTCTTTCATTATATTAAGTCTTTCATTAGCTTCTAAAATGTCATCAACTATTAAATAACAATATGATTGATATGAGTCTCTACCAATTCTACCTCTTAATTGATGTAGTTGAGCCAATCCAAATGAATCTGCATTTATAATGACCATAACTGTTGCGTTTTTAATGTTGACTCCTACTTCAACAACAGTGGTGGAAATTAATATGTTTGTTTCATTATTATAAAATTTATTTAAAGTTTCTGTTTTTTCTTCTTCCTTCATTTTTCCATGTAACGAATCAATGCTATAGCGTGAACCAATTTTTAATTTTAAAATATTCGTTAGTTCTTCTACAGATACTTTAGTGCTTGTTTCACTGTCTAAAATTTTTGGGCAGATAAAATATACTTGATGAGATTTATCTAGCTCAGGTTTTATTTTTTCTAATAAATCATCAAGCTTTTCATAAGAAATGATATCTGTAATAATTGGTTTTCTACCAATAGGCTTTTCTCTTATAAAAGATAAATCAATATCTTGATATATTGAAATAGCAAGAGTTCTTGGAATTGGTGTTGCGCTCATTAAAAGAATATCAGGAGTAGCTCCTTTTAATCTTAGTTCTTTTCTTTGTTTAACGCCAAATCTGTGTTGCTCATCGATTACTATAAATCCTAGGTTATGAAAATCTATATTCTCTTGTATTAATGAATGAGTTCCAATGATTATATCTATTTGGTTATTTTTTATTGATTCAGCAATATGTTTTCTTTCACTTAATTTCATTTCACTAGTCAACAATCTAATTTTTACTCCATCAGAAGACAAATACGATGTAAATGTTTCATAGTGTTGTTTAGCTAAAACTAGTGTTGGAGCCATGATAGCTACTTGAGATTTAGCTGTTACTACTGCTAAACTAGCAATCACGCTAATAATTGTTTTTCCGCTTCCAACATCGCCTTGTAACAAACGGTTCATCTGTTTATTACTTTTTAAATCTCTAAAAATATCGTTAGTGGCTAGTTGTTGATCTTGAGTTAATACAAAGGGTAAAGTTTTAATAAAATCTTTAACAATTGCGATATCATACTTTTTTTCAATTGTAATGACTGATTGATTAAGTTTTTTTAATGCTTCTATTTTAACAGCGAAATTTAATAATTCTTCATAGATAATTCTTTTTCTTGAAATTGCTATGTCTTCATACACTTTTGGGTTATGAATTTTATTGATTAAATCGTTAATGTTTGGTATTTCGTGTTTTTCTAATAAAAAACTAGGTAAAGTTTCATTTAGTCTGTAATCAAAAGATAATATCTCTTGAATCATCTTTCTTGATGTCGACTCTTTTATATCTTTAAATCCATAGATAGGAATAATCCCTGGTTTATAGTTCTTTTTAAGTACTATGTTACTAGCTGTAAAACTACCAAAATTATTTAAGAATTTTCCTGTTATAACTATTTCTACACCAGGTTGTAATGCTTTTGAGAAGAATCTTCTATTAAAAATATGTACATAAAATATTACTTTATCAATCTCTACTTGAACTGATAACTTATCTAAATTTTTTCTAATGAAAAATATTTTTGGTTTTTTGTATACTTTAGCGATTAAAGTAATAGTCTCATCAATCTTTTTTTGATTAAAAGATGATATTTCATGACTTTCATATTTCATAGGAAAAGAAAACAATAAATCATTTACTGTTTTAATTCCTTGTTTATTAAGTTTTTCTAAAGTTTTAGGCCCTAGTCCTTTTACATCTATTAATCGACTCATAATATCATTATACAAAAAAAAGAGGTATTGAACAATACCTCTTATAATTCTATTCAGCTGTAATTATATATGAATAAACTGATTGATCTCCTCTTATCACTTCAACTTCAACATGGAATGTATCATTAACATATTGTTCTAGTTTGGCAACTTCTTCAGGGGTTACATCTTCGCCATACATAACTGTGACTATTTCTGAATCTTCATCAATCATTTCTCTTAATAAATGTTCACATGCAGCAAGTCTTGTTTCATTACTTGTTATTAGTTTACCATCTACAATTCCCATAAAATGATCTTTTTTAATATCTAACCCATTTATTTTACTATCTCTAATGGCATAAGTGACTTCACCACTTTTAACATTTGCAATATAATCTGTCATTTCCTCTAGGTTTGAATCAATATCTTGTGTAGCATCAAACATTGTTAATGCAGCATATCCTTGAGATATTGTTTTTGCTTTTAATACTCTAACATCACAATCTTCAACTACTGAAGCAGCAGTTTCTGCTGAGAATAAAACATTTTTATTATTTGGAATAATAATGACATGTTCTGCTTTTATTTGATTAATTGCATTTACAAAGTCCTCTACTGAAGGGTTCATTGTTTGTCCGCCTTCAATAATGAAATCACAACCCATTTCAATAAATGTTTCCTTTAATCCATCACCATTAAGAACGGCTACGATAGCATATTTTTTCTTTAATTTAGGTGCTACGCTATGAGAATGGTCGTGTCCACAATTACAGTCTTCTTGTTCATCTATTGATTGATGTAATAATACTTCTGTATGTTGTAAATTCATGTTCTCAATTTTTAAGTTGATAAAGAATCCATAATATTGAGCTAAGTTAAGAGCATCCCCAGGTGTTTTTGTATGGATATGCACTTTTAATATATTTTCATCTTGAACTACAACTAGTGAATCTCCTAAAGGATGAATCATTTCTGTAAAATCTTTTTGATTGAATTCATCCATTTTATCAATTTGCATAATGAATTCAGTACAATAACCAAAATCTTCTCCAGTTTGATGTTCAATGTGTGTTAAATCAACTTTGTAATCTGATTGTTCTACTTTACTTTCATAGAATTTACCAGCTAATCCATCTACCATACCTTTTACAACTTCAATGTATCCAGCAGCACCTGAATCAACTACACCTACTTCTTTAAGTACAGGTAGCAAATCAGGTGTTCTTATTAATGAAGCATCTAATTCTTTAACATATTCTTTAAATAATTGTTCAAAATCAGTACAAGATTTACAAACTGAAACAGCTTTATCAGCGGCTTCTCTTGAAACAGTTAACATTGTACCTTCAACAGGATTTATAACAGCGGCATATGCTTGTTCAACCCCTTGTCTTAACGCTTGAGAGAAAACTTCACAATCAGCTACATCGTATCCTTTTAATCCTTTAGCAATCCCACTAAATAATTGTGAGAGGATTACACCAGAGTTTCCTCTAGCGCCCATTAACATCCCTCTAGCTAAAACTTTTGATACATTTCCTATAGAATTATCTTCTAGTGATTGAATAGCTTTAGCGCCAGCTGACATGGTAGCACTCATATTTGATCCAGTATCTCCATCAGGAACTGGAAAAACATTTAAGTCATTAATATAGTTCATATTATTTTTTAATCTGATTGATCCATTTGTTATAATCGTTTTGAATGTTAATCCATTCATTTGATGTATTGACATATTAATCTCCTATAATTTTTATTTGATTTATATTGTAAGATTTTTCATCATTTTTATTTTCCTAAAAAAAACAATGCAATTATATCATAATAGTATGCAAATTGCAATTCATTTGTTTCTACTCTAATATTATAACATAATAAATTTATTACTTGCTTTTTTTTTATTTTGTGATAAAATAATTAGTGCTGAAATCTTAACAGAAACGGAGTGATATTTATGCCAAGAGAATGCAGTGTTACAGGTAAAAAATTTATGTCAGGTAATCAACGTTCCCATTCTTTACACGCAACAAAAAGAAAATGGAAAGCTAACCTTCAAAAAGTTAAAGTAGTTGATGAAGATGGTCAAGTTAAAAAAGTATACGTTTCTGCAAGAGCGTTAAAAAGTGGAAAAGTAAATAGAGCTTAGATTTTTACCAATAATTAAAGAAAGAAAAGCAGAGAAAACTCTGCTTTTTCTTTTATTTATTTTAATTATTTTCAATATTTTGAATTACTTGTAAAACTAAGTCGCTTGGTATTGAAAATCCCATACCTTCAATATCAACTGTAGCGTATTTAATAACATTAATTCCGATTACTTTTCCATCTAAATTAAAGATAGGTCCACCACTATTTCCACTGTTTATAGCAGCATCATGTTGAATGTAATTAACATAAGCATTTGAATCAATAATTCTATTAAGGCCAGATATTATACCCAGTGTAACAGAATTAAAAAAATCATACCCTGTAGGGTGCCCAACAGCTAATACAAATTCACCAACTTCAACTAAATCACTACTTCCAAATGTAGCTACTTGTACATCAACTGGTAAAGGCATACTTTGGAAAGTAAGAACCGCAATATCAACATTTTCATCATAACCTATTAAAGTAGCTTCAACTTGATCTTCTGTTTCAAAATATATTCTATATTCATTCATGTTCTCAACAACATGATAGTTTGTTACAATATAGAATAATTTATTTACATCATCATATTTATATACTACTCCAGTACCAATGCTCATTTCTTCATCATTGAATGCAGTAACACCGAACACAGATTTGTCCGCTAATGCAATCACATCGTAAATCGTTTGCTGGAATTCAGCTAAATAAACACTTATTTCTTCATCGCGTAATAACTCTGATAAATCAGATTCTACTTGAGCATAAATTTGTTCATAGTATTCTTGATTTATTTGTTCAACAATATCTTGATATAAGTCATTATATAGATTACTGTATACTTCACTATATAATTCATCTACTAAGGAATTATAAACATCATAAAATGTTGTTTCAGCTGGATTAGTATCAATTGTAGTAGTTGTAGTTACATCAACTATTCCTAATGCTGAAACTTCATTTGTTTCAAATGAATTATTAATCTGTACAATTGTAAAGATCGATAAGAAAATTGCTAAGAATATAAATATTTTTTTCATATTAATCAAACACCTTTGCTTTTAATTCAATGTTATCAATTGAAATTAAAATTCCATTTCTATATAAAGATATTGAAATAATATCTCCAACTTTATATTTTGAAAAATTAAAGACAAAATCTTCAGAAGTTGTTAAGTTAAAATCACCTACAGAAACAATAATATCTCCTGCTTGAACATAACCAGAGAAACTACCACCGGCTGTAACTTCAAAAACATAAAATCCATCTTCCACTCCCGAAGGAATAATTGCACCATTAGCTTCTAAATAGTTAATATTATTTCTTAGAGCAACAAATGTAATTCCCAAGAATGGTTTTTGTAGTGAAACTCCATATTCTTCAATATCACTGCAGATTGCTGAAACTAGATTACTAGGAATTGCAAATCCCATTCCTTCAATATCAGTAGCTGTAATCTTGATAACATTAATTCCTATGATGTCTCCATTTAGATCAAATAAAGCTCCACCACTGTTCCCACTATTTATCGCTGCGTCATGTTGAATATAGTTAACAAACATGTCTTTAGTACCATCTCCATCGATATCAAAATATCTATCCAAACCAGACACAATTCCCATCGTCATACTACCGAAGAATCCAAATCCTTCAGGGCTTCCTACCGCTAAAACAACATCTCCTTTTTGGACTGCATCGCTATCAGCAAAATCGCTTACTTCATAAGTATTAATAGACAAGAATGATAATACAGCTATATCTACGAGTTCATCAACACCTAATAAATTTGCTTGGATTGTTGTTTCATCTTCAAAATATATATCTAAAGTTTCTGCGTTTTCTACAACATGTTGATTGGTAACTACATAATATTTGTCACCAACATGTTTATAGATTACACCTGATCCAATTTGAAGCGCTAATCCTGTTGAATCATATGCTCTAACACCAACAACCGAGTTAGCTGATTCTGACTCAACATTATTGATCATATCTACAATTGTTTCAGCTGAAACAGTTATTTCTCCAGCTGCAATATCTGCAACAAGGTCTTGAAGAATTTGAGCATATATTTGGTCAAATCTTTCTTCGGATATGTTCTCTATTACCTCTGCTTTAACATCTTCGTATAAGTCTTGATAAATCATATTATAAACTTCAGAAATAACCATTTCCATATCAATGGTTACAGTTGTTGTTTCATATGTAGGAACAGTTAAAGTATATACTGTTGTTTCTTGACTATTATCTTCAGTTGTTGTTGGTAAAGATAATGTTTCATTTGTAAAGGTTCCAAACCCATCAAAACAACCAACTAATGTGACTGTTAGCAGAAAAATACCAATACTTAATATAATCTTTTTCATATCATCATCCTTTCGAGCAAAATTATACATGATTTAAGTTATTATACTGTGTATAAAAAATGTATATTATGTGATTATTTGTCATTACTACATATTACTAATATTTTTCCTTTTGTAAATTCTATTTCTCCGCTTCCTTCGTTAGAAACACACAAAGAATCGTTAGTACTCAAGTAGTAATTATTTACTGAGAATTTAAATCCTTTTATAGATAAATTATAACAATCTTCAACAGCGAAGAAAGATATATATTTTCTATAATTATTTATTTTATGTTTTCCTTTTGAAAGCATATAAATATAGTGTTCATCATCTTTCATTGAAAACTTATATTTCTTAATTAAATTAATATTAGCTAAAAAATGATCAACTCTACCGCTAATGCCTCCATATACTTCAATATCATTATAATCCATATTATTGTATATATAATCTAGTGCATAAGCTAAATCAGTCATATTTTTATTTTTGTTTAACTGAATAATATTTTTGCATTTTGATTTAACAATTTCAAATGCTTCCTTACTTATAGAATCGTAATCTCCAACCGCTAAATCTACAGGTTTCTTTAATGTAATAAGATACTCAAGACCAGAGTCAACCCCTATTAAAAATTCATTTGCTTCTTCAAAATACAACTGATCGAAATTGTAGTTATTTGGCCCACAAAATATCTTAATTTTATCAAACATTTTCCAACTCCATTATTAAGTCATTTCTATTCTCAGAATTAAAAATAAACGATCCAACAACAACCACATCACATCCAGCTTCTTTAACTAGTTTAGCTGTTTCAAAATTGATTCCGCCATCCACCTCTATTAGATAATTATAATTGTATTTATTTCTTTTTTCAGAAAGATATCTTATCTTATCTAATGAGTTTGAGAGGAATTTTTGACCTCCCTTACCTGGTTCTACACTCATAATTAAAATGAGATCTAAATCAGGTAATAATGAATCAAGCACAGAAACATCTGTGTTTGGTTTTATCGAAATTCCAACTTTCACTTTTTTTGATTTTATTGCATTTATTAACGCAGCTGGTTGCATAGTTGCTTCATAATGAAAAGTAAGTAAGTTAGCTCCAGCTAAAATGTATTTTTCATAAATCTTTTCAGGTTTTTCAATCATTAAATGACAATCAAAATATTGATTAGATATTTGCTTGATTAATTTTAACATGTGAAAATCATACGTTGTATTAGGTACAAATTTACCATCCATTACATCAAAATGAATCCATTTCGCTTTCGAAATTGATTTAATTTCAGATTCTAATTTATTAAAATTGCAACTTAAAAATGATGGTGAACAAATCAATTTTTATCCCTCCTGTACATTGGTTTTATTGCTTTTATTTCATTAAAAATTGTTACATAATTATTATATCTTGATTGAGGTATTTCTCCAATATCAACTAATCTTCTAACTTCACATTTGGGTTCATGCATATGAGTACATTCATGAAATTTGCATTTATCACTGTGTTTAAAGAAATCAGGATAGTAATATTTTAATTGGTTTGATTGGAAATCAACAAATTCTAATTTTGAAAAACCTGGCGTATCCGCAATATAACCAGATCCAAATTCATATATTTCTACATGTCTTGTTGTATGTTTCCCTCTGCCAAGTGCATCAGAAATTTCATTTGTCTCTAAATTCAATTTTGGATTAATTGTGTTTAATAAAGATGACTTCCCAGCTCCTGTTTGTCCAGCTAATACATTCAATTTATTTTTTGTAATATCAAGAACTTCATCAACTCCATCTCCAGTAATTTTACTAAAAAATATCACTTTAAAGTACTGCTGATAATATGTTAATTTAGTTTTTAATTCATCTAGCTCTTCTTGATTAAGTAAATCTATTTTAGTAGCTATAATTATAGGAGTGATATTGAAAGCTTCAATCATTGCTAGAAATTTATCTAGTAACAAAAAACTAAAATTTGGTTTTTTAGCTGAATTAACAACTAAAACTTGATCTACATTAGAAATCATTGGCCTATATAGTTCGTTTTTTCTATCATAAACTTTAGTGATATTATTATCATCAAAATCAACAATATCCCCTACCTTAGGGGCTATTTTTTTATGTCTAAACACTCCTAAAGGTTTAAGAGTGTAACGATTCTTTGTTTTATCTTCTACCGTGTAAAGCCCACCAATTAGTTTTATTATTCGTCCTTTATTCAAAAAATACCTCCAAACATAATTACCTATATATATTATACTAGAAAATCATCTAAAATGAAAAAAAGAAGGCTTACGCCTTCAAAGTTTTAAATTGATTCAACATGTCTACGAAAATATCCTTGAGGATGATCACAAACTGGACAAACCTGTGGTGCGTTTTTACCAACATGTATATGCCCACAATTTGTACAAATCCAAATTGTTTCTTCACTTTCAGAAGTGAATACTAAATCACCTTCCAATTGTGCTAATAATTTAAGATATCTTTCTTCATGTCTTTTTTCTATTTCCGCAACTTTTCTAAACAAAAATGCGATTTTTTTGAATCCTTCTTCTTCAGCAGTATCAGCAAATCCCTTATACATTTCTGTCCATTCGTAATGTTCTCCGGCAGCTCCATCTTTTAAATTAACATCAGTAGTAGGAATATCTCCATCATGAAGTAATTTAAACCAGATTTCTGCATGTTCTTTTTCATTACCAGCTGTTTCTAAAAAGAAATCAGATATTTCATTATATCCTTCTTTTTTAGCTCTTGATGCATAATAAGTATACTTGTTTCTTGCTTGAGATTCTCCAGCAAATGCTTCCCACAAATTTCTTTCTGTTTTACTTCCTTTTAATTCCATCATATCCTCCTATATTATTAATCACCAAAAGTGATTCCAATGTCTTTAGCTGAGTTTACTAAGTCACCATGTGGATTTACTATTCTAGCTCCACCTGTACTAGTTTGGCCTGTTGCTCCAGACCCTACAACTTCTTCAATTCTAACTGAATCCATTCTGTCGTTTCTAATAACAACCATTCTACCAAATTCATTTCTATCAATCATATCTACAGCATAAGCTCCATATTTAGTTCCTAAAACTCTATCAAATGTGTTAGTTACCCCACCTCTTTGGATATACCCTAGGTTAGTAACTCTTATTTCTTGATTGGTTACAGGTTTAACAACAGCTTCTAGTTGTTTACGTAGTATGTCACCAACACCACCTAATTTTACTGTATCTGGACTTTCTTCATCAATTCTTTTAATTGTAACTTCTCCATCTACTGGTTTAGCTCCTTCAGATATACAAACAATTGAGAATCTTGATCCTCTATTATATCTATCAATAATTGTTTTAGCTACTGAATTGATATCATATGGGATTTCTGGTATTAAGATAACATCAGCGCTACCAGCAATTCCGCCTTCTAAAGCTAACCATCCTGCATTTCTACCCATAACTTCTAAAATCATAACTCTGTCATGAGAAAAAGCAGTTGTATGTAAAGCGTCTAAACTTAGCATGATATGGTCAAGAGCAGTTCTATAACCGAATGTAATTTCCGTTGCTGGAACATCATTATCAATTGTTTTTGGAATACCAATAACATTAACACCTTTTCTGGCAAAATCTCTAGCGGAAGTTAATGTTCCGTCTCCACCAATAATAATTAAAACATCTATTTTATGTTTTTTAAGATTTTCTATCGCAACATCACTAACATCTTTGTATACAACATTTCCTTTTTCATCTATCGTTCTATAGTGAAAAAGATTATCTTTGTTTGACATTTTTAAAATTGTTCCACCTTGATGGAAAATTCCAGATACAGACGATAAGTCCATATTAATATAATCATCTACATATAATCCGTGGTATCCACCTTTAAATCCAACTACTTTATAACCATACTTTAAAACAGCTGATTTAACTATAGCTCTAATAACAGCATTTAATCCAGAGCAATCTCCACCACCTGTTAGAAGTGCAATTTTTTTTACTTCATTTTTCATAAATTTATTCACCTATTTTTCTAAAATTTAACATTAATATTTTATCATTTTTAAGTTTTATAGTCAATTAAATATAAAATTTAAAGGCTTTCATTTTTATATCTTAATTGACCACAAGCAGCATCAATATCTGAGCCTTGTTCTCTTCTAAGAGTACAGTTGATTCCACGTTTTATTAACTGTTGATAAAACTTGTTAGCTTTTATCCCATCTGTCTTCTTATAACTAAACTCATCAATGGGGTTATATGGGATTAAATTTACATATGCATTTATCCCTCTGATTAAGTCACTTAATTCATTTGCGTGTTTAATTTCATCATTAATTCCATTTAAAAGAATATACTCAAATGTAATTCTTCTTTTTGTTTTGTCAAAATAATCCTTACAAGCCTTGATTACTTCATTAATTGGATAAGATCTATTAATTTTCATAATTCTTGTTCGAATTCTGTCATTAGGTGCATGTAAACTTATTGCTAAATTGCTTTTGATATTCTCATTAGCATAATCATAGATTCTAGGTACTATTCCACATGTTGAAACAGTTATGTGTCTAGCGCCAATTTGCAATCCGTGTTTATAATTGATTACTTTAATAAAATCAATCACATTATCATAGTTATCAAATGGTTCACCTGTACCCATAACTACGACATGGCTTACTCTAATATTCAAGTTATTTTCAATCGTAGTAACTTGTCGTACAAGTTCATGAATTTCTAGGTTTCTTTTCTTTTTTAGTAATCCCGACGCACAAAAAGAGCATCCCATGTTACAACCTACTTGGCTAGTAACACATACGCTTTTTCCATAATCGTAAGTCATCAAGACAGCTTCTATTAGGCTTCCATCACTTAGTTTCAAGAGATATTTAATCGTTCCATCGCTTGATTCTTTTACTGTATGAATTTCTAAATCACTTATTTCTAGATTGTCCTTCAAAAACTCTCTTAAATCATTACTAATATTAGTCATTTTATCATAATCAAATTCTTTTTGTTCATATATCCATTTATATATTTGATCAGCATTAAAAGACTTGAAGCCAGCTTCCATAAGATATTTCTTTAATTCTTCAATTGTATAATCATAAAAATTTTTCATTAAATACTTTCCTTCTTTTTAGAAAATGCTATTACTCCTAGTATAAAGAATATAACCATCACTCCTAGCATTATCAGAATATGTGCTATGGTTGGTAAAACCGTATCACCAAATGCAAATTCAATTCCTAAAAATTGTCTATATTCACTTGGAATATTCGTAAGTTCTCCAACACTTTCTTTTATTAAAACTTGTCTCATTAAAACTGCTGAGTGAGAAAACGGAAATACTTTAATCAGTTTATCTACTCCTACAAGGTTCCCTATTGGTACGTAAACCCCCATCAAAAAGCCTATCATAGAACCAAATACTGTGCTTATTGCACCAAACGCATTGTTGGTTTTAACAAATGCAATGATGAAAAAAACAACTGCTGAACTCATAAAAACCGAGATCAGAATTACACCTATAGTTTTTACAAAACCAATAAAACTTAAAATTTCTCCTCCTGATATTATAATATATATTTCGGCAAATGCAAGAGAAATAACACTCATAATTAAACCGACAATAAATGAACTTAAAATATATGAAAAAACTAAGACACTTCTTCTTATTGGTGATACCTTAAAATCATTGATGACTTTATTTGCTCTATCAGTTACTACAACACCGTATGCACCTAAAGTAGTTGTTATTGTTGAAACTGATATGACTCCTGCCATAATCCAACTATTAATAAAGAATTCTGCATTAATTCCAGATTCTGGGGGAAAAGAAACACTAGAAGCCATTAAATCTCCTAAGAAAACTAAATACAATAGAATAATAATAAATACGCCAAGCATTGAAAAGAATACGGTCATCTTATCTCGAAAATATAGTTTTAGATTCCGTTTCACTAGACTTAGAATCATTCTCTAATCTCCTTTCCAGTGATTTCGATAAATGCATCGTCCATAGTTCCATTAAGAACTTGAAAAGAAATCAGATTTTTTTTAATATCGTTTAAAATTTCTATACTATCAGTGGTTTTACCTAGCCTAATAATATATTGGTCATTTTTTATTTTGTATTCAATTTCTTTTGCTTCTAAATATTTTACTCCTATGTCATTGTCTATAAATCTAGCTCTTAAAGAATCTCTTGAATATGCATCCTTCAACTCAGTAGGGGTTCCTTTAGCTACAATTTTGCCCTCATCAATAATTACTACATAATCAGCTTCATTAGCTTCTTCCATATAATGAGTAGTTAGAAAAACTGTCATATTTTCTGATTCTTGAAGATGCTTAATTGTGTCCCAAACATTTTTCCTTGTTTGAGGGTCGAGACCTGTAGTAGGCTCATCTAAAAACAGAATTTTTGGTCTATTAATTAAAGCTCTAGCAATATCTGTTCGACGTTTTTGACCACCGGATAATTTTCCATATCTTCTGTTTGCTAAATCGGATATCCCAGTAATTTTTAATGCATCTTTAATTCTATTTTCTAATTCTTGTTTAGGTAACTTATAAAAACTACCTCTTGTATAGATATTCTCATAAACCGTTAGAAGCGGATCTAAAACTCCATCTTGAAAAACTATTCCTATTGAATTTCTAATTAAATTATCATTAGTTCCTAAGTCCACTCCATTTATTTTTATCTGACCACCGTTGTGAGTCAGTAAAGTTGAAAGAATATTAATTGTTGTACTTTTTCCTGCTCCATTTGGACCTAAAAAAGCAAAAAGAGTTCCTTCTTCTACATAAAAGTTAATTCCTTTAACTGCATTAACTGAACCATAGTTTTTATATAAATTCTTAACTTCAATAATATTTTTCATATATCCTCCATAGTTATGAAAATTATACCATATAATCACCCTTTATTTACTTAAAAAGAAAAAGACTAAGTTTTCTTAGTCTTAATAGATTATCTTAATACTGCATTTAGTGATAGTTCTAATTGTTTTAATATACGATTTATTACAATATCCACTTCTTTAGTTTCTAAAGTTTTTTCATTACTTTGTAATACTAAAGATAATGCAACTGATTTTTTATCATCATCAATATTTTCACCTTGATAAACATCGAAAATATCTACAGATTTTAATGTCTTTTTACCAGCTTTTTTAACTTCCTTTATAAGTGTTTCAATCATAATTTCTTTATCTATAACAATAGCTAAATCTCTAGTTACCTCTGGGTATTTAGGTATATCGTTCATCACTAAATCTAAATTGTAGTTTTCATTTAATATTTCTAGTTTTAACTCAAATACATAAGTCTTATTGATTCCTACATTATGTTCTATTTGAGGATGAAGTTTTCCAAGGAATCCTACATATTCATTATTTATATATAATTCAGCGTGAATTCCAGGATGCATAGTTTTAATCGTATTTTTTGCCTTAATAATTTCAAAATTCTCTATTTTAAGTTTTTTAAGTAATCCTTCTAGTATTCCTTTTAATAAATAGAAATCAACAAATTCTTTTTTGCCTTGCCATAAGCTTGAATTAAATAATCCATGCATTACTCCACTTAACAATTCACTTTCTTTTTCTTGTGTGTATTCTCTACCTATTTCAAATAGGAAAACATCTTGCATTTTTCGAGATTTATTGTAAGATAAAACATTTATTAATGATGGAATCAATGAGTGTCTTAATGAAGATTTTTCTTTATTAAGAGGGTTCATTAGGGTTACAACAGATTTTTCTTCAATATCAAATTTTTTGACTTCCTCATCTTTAACTAATGAGTAAGTTACTGTTTCATTGAATCCTAAATCTACAAAATAGCTCTTAACAACTCGTCTTAATTTTTGAATCTTTGTCAGATAACCAAAAGTTGGTGTTTCCGGAATTGATGTTGGTATTTTATCATAGCCATGTATTCTAACGATTTCTTCTACTAAATCTTGATACCCATAAACATTTTGTCTTCTTGTAGGAATTTCAACAAAAAATACATCATTTTTATGTTTATTCTTAAATCTAAGTCTTTGTAATATTTTTTCAACTTCTTGGGTTGTAAAATTATTTCCAGTAATTTTATTTAGTTTTTCAAGTGATAATTCTACTTCATGAGGTGCTTTTTTAGTGTTATCAAAGAAGCTGTAATTTCCGATAACTACTCCATCAGCTAATTTCACAAATAATTCAGTAGCATATTCAAGTGCTTTAACAAGTTTATTTGGATCGACACCTTTTTCAAATCTTGATGAAGATTCACTTTTTAAATCCAATCTTTTTGATGTTTTCCTAACACTAATAGGATCAAAATAAGCTGACTCTAAAAGGATTTTGCTGGTTAAATCATCTACTTCTGTATCAGATCCCCCCATAACCCCAGCTAATGCAACAGCTCTTTCTTTTGTTGATATTACAATATCATCTTCTAATAATTCACGTTCTTGTTCATCTAATGTTTTTAGGATTTCGTTTGGTTTTGCTTCTCTTACTAAAATTCTATCTGAATTTAATTTATTATAATCAAATGCATGAAGTGGTTGTCCATACTCAATCATGACATAGTTAGTAATATCAACAACATTATTTATTGGTCTAATTCCAGCTGCTAGAAGCCTAGATTTAAGCCAATAAGGACTTTCTTTTATTTTTATATTATCTATAATTTGACCATAGTAAGCTAAACACTTAGGAGTATCTGTATATACAGAAAGATTGTTATCTACCTTAACTTTATCATATTTATGTTCTTTTAAAGTGATTTCTTTATCTAACATGCAAGCTGTGTCATAAGCTACCCCTTCCATAGAAAGTAAATCTGGCCTATTAGCTGTTAAATCAATATCTAATGTATAATCATCTAGCGTTAAATATTTTAATGGATCTTCACCTACAACAGCATCTTCTCCTAGAACATAGATTCCATCTTCTTTTGCATCAAAATCCTTTACTCCTAATTCATCTAAAGAGCAAATCATTCCATTAGATTCAACACCTCTTATTTTGGCCTTTTTTATTTTAAAATTACCTGGTAAAATAGCTCCGTTTAAAGCTACTATAACTTTTTGATCTTTATCTATGTTCGGTGCACCACAAATAATTTGTAAAGGTTTTTCTTGGCCTACATCTACAGTTGTAACACTTAATTTTTGTGCATCTGGATGTTTTTCGCATGTTAAAACATGCCCAATTACAAGATTTGTAGCTTCGACTAGTTTATATAATGATTCAACTTCTTGACTCATTAAATTGAATTTATCTTCTAATAACTTGTAGTTATCGTCTATATCAACGTATTCTTTTAACCAATTTAATGATACTTTCATAACTACACCTCCTTAAAACTGCTTATTAAAGCGCAAATCATTTGTATAGAACGCTCTAATATCATCAATACCATATTTTAGAATAGCAATTCTTTCAACGCCCATTCCTAAAGCAAATCCTTGGAAAATACTTGAATCGTACCCAGCAGCTTCTAAAACATTGTTATTTACCATTCCTGCACCTAGGATTTCAATCCAACCAGTGCCTTTACACATACTGCATCCTTTACCATTACATTTATAGCAAGATACATCAACTTCAACACTTGGTTCTGTAAAAGGGAAATATGAAGGTCTTAATCTAATTTCTCTTTCTTCACCAAATAATTTTCTAGCTAAAAATAGAAGTGTTCCTTTTAAATCAGCTAGTGTTGTCTTTTGATCAACTACTAAAGCTTCTATTTGCATAAATTGATGAGAATGAGTTTGGTCATCATCATCTTTTCGGTATACTTTTCCAGGACAGATAATTTTCATCGGCTCTTGTTTTGTATTTTCTAATAAACTTCTTACTTGAACTGGTGATGTATGAGTTCTCATCAATTTTTCTTCTGAAATATATAATGAGTCTTGCATATCTCTAGCAGGGTGATCTTTAGGCAGGTTTAACATCTCAAAATTATATAGGTCTGTTTCAACTTCTGGACCTTCTTTAACTGTATATCCTAATCCTAAAAATATGTCTTCTACCTCTTCAATCACTTGAGAAATTAAGTGTTTTGATCCAGTGTTATATGATTTTCCTGGTAGTGTAACATCTATTGTTTCTGTTTTAAGTTTTGCCTCAATCAAACTAGTTTCAATATTAGTTTTTGCATCATCTAACATTTTCGCTATATTTTGTTTTGCTTGATTAATTAATTGTCCAAATTTTGGTTTTTCTTCTTTTGGAACATTCTTTAATTCTTTCATTAAATCATTAAAGACACTTTTCTTTCCTAAATATTTGCCTTTTAATTGATTTAAATCATTCATTGAAGTTAAGTCTTTAATTTCATTACTTATACTTTCAATGATTTTGTTAAGTTTCTTTTCCATTTGAACCTCCTAAAATAAAAAAATCGTCCTAATAAAAGGACGATTAAATAACCGTGGTACCACCTTAGTTCTAGCAATGCTAGCCCTCTTATCCCTTAACGCGGGTTACGGGGAGAATTAATCCCACTCAAAAGGTGAATTCATTAGCAGCTTAATAAAATGCTTCCAGCGTTTACATTTTTCTCTATGAAAAGCCAAACCTAATTACTATTTCTTCTTCATCGTTTTACAAACACATTATAACATAATATATCAAATATACAAGATATTATTAGCGTCTTCTTGACAGAATAGCTAATAATCTTAACATTTCAATATATATCCAAACTAAAGTAACTAATAATCCTAGTGAAAGCATCCATCCAACTCTTGAATCAGTTCCCCTTTCAACACAGGTTTCAATTGCATTAAAATCAAGTAATAAAAAGAAAGCTGATAGGATAGAAGCTACAATAACTATTAAGTAATACATTCCGCCACCAAAGCCGGCAGGTAGAATAAAAGTCAATAAACTCATAAAAATTACTGAGATAAGTGCAACTACTAAAATTGAAGCAAATCTTTGAGTTACTTTTATGACTCTAGTTGTATATAAAATCAACATAATTAAGAATACAATTCCAGTAGTCAATAATGCAGTTGGTACAATCATATCACCAAATGCAATAGTATAAATAGCTGAAATAACAGCTAAAACAACTCCTTCACATATTGCATATAATGCAGCAAAATATGGGGCTAAATTCATAGACCTAGTTCCAACAATAACAGAAATAAAGCCAACAATTACAGATCCAATTAGTAATCCTATTAATTGACCATATGTTAAATTTGATGCATAATTTATTGTTAAAAATGCACTAGCAAATAGTATTAAAAGTAATGATAACACTTTAAAAGATACGTTTGTATATGTAACTGGATTGTCTGTTACATATGTTTCGCTTGTAGCCCTTCTAATAACGGGATTTGAACTTCTATTAAATCTCATTTTGTAATTCCTCCTAAAACGATTGTATTATATAATAAATATTTGAAGATTTTATGATGGATTTGTAATATTATAAATCAAATAATGATAATTGATTTTTTTCTATCATTCCATCAAATGTTCCAAGTTCTTCAAGTCTTGAAAATAAGGTAGTTGATAATTTTGTTCTGTTTCTAATGTCTTGTTTAGAAATAAATTCTTTTTCTTTTCTAGCTAATATGATTGTTTCAGCAACATTTTCACCTAAAGAATCAACTACGATAAATGGTAAGATTAGTGATTTTTTATCTTCTGATATGACAAAATCTTTTGCTTCTGATTTATATAAATCGATTGGTTTGAAAGTAAACCCTCTTTTAATCATTTCTAGCGCTACTTCTAATACAGTTAATAAATTTTGATCTCTGTCACTAGCATTATTTCCTTGTTCTTTAATTTCATTAATTTTCTTGTTTACACCTTCATAGTTACCATAAAATGCATCACTATCAAAGTATGAAGCTCTTTTTGAGAAATAAGCTGAATAGAAATAGATCGGTCTATGTAATTTAAACCAAGCAATTCTCATCGCCATTAAAACATAGGCTGTTGCATGTGCTTTAGGGAACATGTATTTAATCTTTGAACAAGACCAAATATACCATTCAGGGACATTATTATTTCTCATAATATCTGCGTAACTTGCCCATTTATCCTGAGATTTGCTGGCTTTTCCTTTACGTACAAATTCCATAATTTCAAATGCCAATGTTGGTTCTAATCCATAGCTGATTAAATCTACCATGATATCATCACGACAACCAATAATATCTTTGAAATCTACTTTTCCGTATTTTCTATTATTACCTGAAACTAATGTTTGGGCATTATTAATCCACACATCAGTACCATGAGATAATCCGGATATTTTAACGAGTTCAGCAAACGATTTTGGTTTTGAGTCTGTTAACATGCCTCTTACGAAATTAGTACCAAATTCAGGAATACCAAATGAAGCAACTTCGCTATTTATATCTTTTTCAGTCAGATGAATGATATCAGTACCTGATAACAGTTTATAAACATCGGTATCATCTACTGGAATATCTTTTGGGTTGTTAAATGGAAATTGATCTGGATTTTCAGCAACTAAATCCATTAGATATTTTATTACAGTAGGATCATCATGCCCTAGAACATCTAGTTTAAATAAGTTCTTTTCTATTTTATGATAATCAAAGTGAGTTGTCTTCCAAGAAGTATCAACTGCATTACCAGGGTATTGGACAGGAGTAAAATCATAGATTTCATTTGTATTTGGAACAACTACAATCCCTCCTGGATGTTGACCACTTGTGCGTTTAGAACCTTCTATCCCTCTAGCAAGTCTTTCCATTTCTGCTTTTCTAATAGGTAAGGGTTCTAACCCTTTTCCAATTCTATCTTCATTGATTTTTTCATAGTAGTCTCTTACCATTACAAAAGATGTTTTCGCAGCGCAAGTACCTATTGTACCTGCTCTAAATGCATAATTTTTACCAAATAATTCGCGAATGTATTCGTGGACAATATTTTGATAGTCTCCAGAGAAATTCAAGTCAATATCTGGAATTTTATCTCCCTCAAATCCTAAAAAGGTCTCAAATGGAATGTCATGTCCATCTTTTTTAAGGGGAGATCCACAAACTGGACAGGTTGCCTTAGGCAAATCCCAACCGCAATCTGTTTTTTCAAATATGGATGCATATTCTTTTTCAAATTCAGTTTCACCAAATTCTTTTTTCTGTTCATTATTTTTCTTAAAAGCTGAAAAATGACATTTAGGACAAACATAATGTGGTGCTAGTGGATTAACTTCGGTAATATCCATAAGTGTCGCTACGAATGAAGATCCGACTGATCCTCTTGATCCAACCAGATATCCTTCATCCAGTGACTTTTTAACTAGCAAGTGAGAAATATAATATACTGTTGAGAATTGATGTTCTACGATATTATTTAATTCTCTATCTACACGTTTTCTTACAATTTCTGGCAATGGATCTCCATAAAGTTTTTTGACTCTTTCTATTACCATTTTTTGAACTTTATTCTTGATAGAAGGAATTCCCATTTCAGCTAAAAATTCATCTGTTGGTGCATATAACTGATCAGGGATTATTTGAATATAGTCAACTGAGTCAGCAATCAAATTAGAGTTAGTTACTACGATTTCATATGCCGTATCAATTCCCAAGAATGAGAATTCTTCTAGCATTTCATTTGTAGTCATAAAATATTGGTTTGGTTTCGTTTTTTTAAAGAAAAGTTTATGTAATCCTCCACCCACTTTAGGTGTATTAATCATAATTTCTCTGTATTTTAAGTCCCTAGGGTCTAAATGATGAACATCACCAGTTGCGACAACTGGGATGTTTAATTCTTTACCAACTTCAATGATTTTCTTTATGACATCTTGAATCATATTTTTCCAATTAGGATTTTCATCTTGCATAAAAACAAAATAACTGATTGGTTGTACTTCAAGATAGTCATAGAATCTAGCAGCTTCAACAAGTTCTTTTCGGGTTTTATTCATTGCTATTTCAAAGAAATGAGAGTTGAAACATCCACTTGAAACTAATAATCCTTTTCTAAATTTATTTAAATATGATTTTAATACTTTGGCTTCTCTATCATAGTATTTAGTTAAGCCAGCAGATAGGATTTTATACATGTTTTTTAATCCAATTTGATTCTTAACTAAAAGATTAATATGTGTAGGATAAGGGTATTGATATACTAAATCTCTATCAATCATTAGATTCATATCTTTAAATCTATTGAACCCTTGTTTCCTTACTTTTTTAAGCAAGTGTAAGAATACTTCTGTAGTAGCTTCAGCATCATCGATAGCTCGATGATGGTTTGTTAAAGGTATTTTAAAATATTTACATAATTTATCTAAAGAAAAACGTTTCGTATTTGTTAATAATACTCTGGCTAATGTTAATGTATCAATTGATGGATTAATCTTATTTGTTATGGCGAAATTTCGATAATTATAATCTAAAAATCCCATATCAAAATCAGCATTATGAGCTACTAAAATTGTATCTTTTGTAAATTCATAAAAATCAGTTAACACTTCTTTTAGATGTCGTTTGCCTTGAACCATTTGGTTTGTTATACCAGTAAGGTTTTCTGTGAAATGTGATATTTCTCTTTTAGGGTCTATTAATTCAGAGAATTTTCCTAAGATAGCTCCATTTTTTACTTTGATACCAGCAATTTCTATTAATGTATCATATGCAACAGATAATCCAGTTGTTTCAATATCAAATATGACAAAAGTAGCATCGCTCAATAAACTATTAGATTCGCCTTTAGTAATCGCTATGCTTTCATCATCAACATAAACCATTTCTACTCCGTATAATGGTTTTAAATTGTTGTTTTCAGTAATATTAAAGAAATCAGGAAAAGTTTGAACAGATCCCATATCACTAACTCCAAGTGCAGAATGTCCCCATTCGTTAGCTCTTTTTATATAATCTGTAATATCATTAACACCATCTAAACTAGACATTTTCGTATGAAGATGAAGTTCAACTCTTTTAACTTCTGCTTCATCAATTCTTTGGTCAGTTTTTACTGGCTTATTAGTTCTTGCGATCGCAATTGGGTGTAAGACAACTTCTTTGCTGTATGTATCAAATGAAGCAAAACATTTCGCAATGATTCCTGTGTATGTATCAATTTGTTTATAGAATTTTAAGTCTTCGGTTTTGATACCTTTTTTAATTACAAAAATTGAGTCTTCCCCATCTGTAACTACCATCGTACTTCTTGTTGATATTTTTGTCTCGTTAAATTCTTGGTAAACACATACACCTTGAATTGATACTATTGCTTTACCACCATGTTTTTCTTTGTATTCTTCTAGTTCCATTTCAGTTCTAGGTATAGATTTAATTGGTTGGAAATTATTTATTGTTCCTCCATTGGTTAGATAGATATATTCAACTTCTTCATCAAAATCGAATTGATTGGCTTCCACAAATTCATTGATGTTATTCTGAATTGATTCATCAATGGTTGCTTGGGATTTATCTACTTCTATTTCAACATCAAAATCAAACCCATTTTTATGCATTTCCTGTTCTATTTCTTTTCTAAATATTGTCGCTGTGACAGCTCCATATGGAACAAAAATCTTTAATGTATTATCTTCAATATCTGTAGGATATTCTTTTAAAGGTAATACTCTTTTATTGTCCACAGTAATAATATCTAATACAAAATCATAATATTCTAAAACTAAGTCTGAATCAATTTCTTCAAATTTCACTTGGTATTCAACATACCTTACGCTTGGAATATATTGACTTAATTTGTTTATTCTATTAATAAAATTGCGATAGTGGAGAATTGGAATTGTTTGTGAAAACACAAAGAAAAAAGTCCAAGTTTCACTAATATCATCAACTTCGAGCTGTTCAATTTTACAGTACTCTTTAATTATCTCGTCTTCTAAATCTATTCTGTCTAATAGTACGTTAATATAATTCAATTAAATCATCTCCAAACTAAAATCTATTATAACATATTATTTAACACTTTTTTTTAAAAAAAAGTGAAAATAAAAAACAGCCTAAGCTGTTTAGAATTTTGCGGTTACTTTCTTAGCTAATATTTCTTCAAGTGCTTTACCTACTGGTTTTACACATTTATTTTCCACAGAAGAATAATCATCTTTTTTAATTATTTTTGCTCTTTTAGCAGCTAAATAAGCTAACTTATATTTTGAATCCACGACTTCAAGTAAATCATCTATTGAAGGATAACGTAGGCCATCAGTGTTTTTTGGTACTGGTTTATTTTCATTACCATCTTCTAATTCTCCACTAAAAGCATAATCACCAAATCTATTACCTGCTGTAGGTCTATAATTCAAATTAAGTTCTTCTTTCATTTCTTGTAGTTTTGCTAAATCTTTTTCTTTTATCATTCTTTTCCCTCCATAAGTTTATAATATTTATGAATTGATCTTTCTGTTTTAGCATGTTCTGCTCTAATTATTGCGTATATTCTATCTGCTGCATTATTAACTTCATCATTAACAACAATATAATCATACTTATAAGCAAGAGAATATTCTCTTTCAGCTTTTTCAATTCTTTTTTTGATTTTATCTTTTGAATCAGTTCCACGATTTTCTAGTCTTTTGATTAAATCTTTTTTTGATGGTGGAACAATAAAAACAAATACTGCTTCAGGAATTCTTTCCTTAACTTGAAGTGCACCTTGAACTTCAACTTCAACAATAACTTCTTTTCCTAATTCCATTTGTTTTTCTATATAATCCATAGGGGTTCCATAGTATTCACCAACAAATTCAGCATATTCAAGAAAACCATTTTCTTTAATTCTTTTTTCAAATTCTTCTCTTGAAACAAAGAAATAATCTTGTCCATCAACTTCACCTTCACGAGGTTTTCTTGTTGTCATGGATACCGAGTAACAAAAATTGTTATCAGCAATGTTAAATAAAGCTTTTCTGATTGTACCTTTTCCAACTCCACTAGGTCCACTAATTATAACTAGCAATCCTCTTTCATTAAGTTTCAAAATATCCCCCCAATCATCGATGCTTTATATTTTAATATATAATATCATAAATATATTAAATAGTAAAATATTTTTGAATTATGTTATAATAATTTTGGTGATAATATGGCTCTTGATGGCAGATTTACAAAATTTTTAGCAAAAGAATTGAATCAAGAATTAAATACGGGTCGAATTCAGAGAATTTCTCAGTTAGGTAAAACTGACTTTTTGTTCATGATAAGAGCTAATAACAAAAACAAAAAATTATACCTTTCATTATCCACTTCATTAGCTAGAATTAATATCACGAATAATGACTACAAAAGTGATTACACTCCTGGTGGATTTTGTATGTTTTTAAGAAAACACCTTGAGGGTGGTATTATTAAAAACATTGAAGCTTTAAATGATGATAGAATCATAAAATTGTCTTTAGAGAATAAAAATGATCTTGGAGATTTAACTGAATTGAATGTCATGCTTGAAATGTTTTCTAGATATACAAATATGATTATCTTAGATGAATCTAATAAAATTTTGAATGCTTATAAACACTTAAATCCATTTGATTCTACTGAGAGAACAATTGTTAACTCACACATCTATGAATTACCAGAAGATAATCGATTATTTCAAGAGGATTTTAAAGGTATTGAAACATTCTTTAAAAAAGAAGTTTCAGCTAAAGATATCGTAGAAAACATTAAAGGAATATCGCCATTATTAGCGAATTATATTTCTAGAGAATCATCCCATAATAATTATAAAATGTTTGATGTGTATTTAGAAATGAGTAATAAAGAAGTAAACCCTACGATGAGTTTAAATAATAAGACCGACTATTACTATTTTGACGTGTTTAAAAATAATACTAGATATTATAAATCATTATCTGAATTAATAGATAACTATTATCTAGAAGCTTCTTCTATTGAACGTGTAAAACAAGTATATAAGTACCTTCATAATTTTTCAAAACAAGAATTAAAAAGAAAGAAACATAAAATAGAAAAACTACATCAAGATTTAGATAAAGCACACAACAATGATATCTATAGGATTAAAGGTGATATCTTAATTACTAATCAATATCAAATAAGTAAAGGTGAAGCAAATTTTAAGGGTTATTCCTACGAATTAGAAAAGGATATTGAAGTTGAACTAAACAGATTATTAGATCCTATTCAAAATGCAAATAAATATTATATTAAATACAAAAAGCTTAAGAAAGCTGTTGATTATATTAACGAGCAAGTTAAAATAACCAAGAATGTTATTCTTTATCTAGAGCAAGTAATAGCTCAGATTGAGGGTACTTACTCATTACCAGATTTATTAGAAATACAAGATGAATTAAAAGATAATGGTTTCTTAAAAAAAAGAAAACAAATTAGTAAAAAGAAAAAACCAAATTATGATACATATTACGATGAAGATGGTGTTATGATTTTAGTTGGGAAAAATAATTTGCAGAATAATTATTTAACCCATAAATATGCTAAAAAAGATTATTGGTGGTTCCATACAAAAGAACAAACTGGTTCACATGTTATCGTTGCTAGTAATGATGAATTAAGTGAAACAACGATTAGAACAGCTGCTAATTTAAGTGCATATTTTTCTAAATCAAGATTATCTAGTTCTGTCCCTATTGATTACACACAAGTCAAAAATATCAAAAAGGTTCCTGGAATGCTTGGTTCATATGTAACCTATACAAATCAAAAAACAATATATATTGATCCAGATGAAAATTTGATAAATAGTTTAAGAAAAATTTTATAATTAATTAAAAAAAGAATTACTAGTTTCATAGTAATTCTTTGTATTTTATATAACCGTAATTATGGAACAGATACTGTATAACCTCCAGAAGAAAACTGAATTTCAATTAATGAATATGGGTTACTACTGTCAGGCACGTCATTTATAATTATATTTATTACCGTGTTATTGATATTATAAATATCAAAATAGAATATTGATGAACCCGTAATTGTATAATCTATATATAAATTATAATAGGATTGGTCTGTAGTGTAATCTAATCCGTCACCATCAGGATCTCCCCATAGCTTTTCAGTGTAGACTTCTAAATATTGATTTGCTGCTATATCATAATTGAAAAAGAAATATGAAAAATCATAAACAGGTATATCATTATCTGGATTTTCATCATTATTTACAGCTAATTCTGCATTTGCTTTGATAGAATCTCTTTCATCAAGTGTTTCGTTAACAATAATATAATCAATATTACCTAATGAAGTATAATCATCAGCTGTTGGATCAGCAGGAGAATATGAGAAATTAATATCGCTAATAGTGATTTGTCCATTTGAAACGGCTACTAAGAAAACATAATAATCTGGTTCTACTGTTTCATCAACGACTTTGAATACTGGTTCTCCTGTGTTTGGGTCAGGATTATCTACATCTTCTTGAATTGCACAGAAAGCATTTGAAGCTTGCATTGTTTGAGTTACACCACTTGCGCCAAAATTGGTAAGATTTGGGTCATTCTTGTTTGCCCAGTATCTACCTGCTACATAATTTCCACTAGAATCATAAGATGATAAATAACTTAACTCACCACCACCACTATAAGTACCTGTAACATCTCCCAAATCATTAGGATTATTTGTTGGTCTAACATATAAAAAGATTGCGTTAGGATAATTATTTGCATCAAAGGTTGCTCCAACAGTAGGCGATGTAAATCCCCCACTACCTATATTCTGATAAATTTGGTAATAATTTGGATTGAAATCAATAGCTCCTACAACATCAATATTAAGTCGATTATATTCTGACCCATAAGCACCAATTGTGTATCCATCAGCAACTAATTGATCATATAGATAAACTAAATTAGTTGTGCCTAGTGGAGCAGGATCATTATTTGAATCTGGATCAGTAATTAATAAAGTTGACAATGAATAGCCTGTATTTAAGGTGCCCTGTGCAGTTAAAGCATTACTTAAAGTTAGTGTAGTACTACCGTTAATATTATAACTTGAATATGTGTTATAAGCATAAGTAAGTGCAGCTTTAGCTGAAACAGCATCTAAGTCGAAGTTATAAGCTCCTCTTGGACTACCTACAACATTACCATCATCATACTCATTAAATCCTACAAGACCATATTCTGATCTATTAAAATCTGCATTAGATAAACTAGATATCGTTGGATCAATTACATATACATTATCTAGTGTTGCTAATGTATTTAAATGTCCTACTATATATCCAGTTGCTCGATTTTCTTGATGATCATTGTGTTCATGAAAATAGGTTTTGTCATCGCTAGTTGAAGGATTTGAAATAATTGTAGGTTGTTCTATAAATAAGTTTTGAACTACTGAATAATCTCCTAAATTACCAAAGACACCTATATCTTGTAAACCATTTCCATCAACGCTAAAGTTAGATAAAGTATTGAAATTACCTTCAAAAGAACCAACAAAAGGATATTGGCCTGTTCCAATAGGATAAATCGTTTTATACAAATCTACTGATGCTTGACTAAAATCAATAGAACTACTAAGCTCGAAATAATATGTAGTACCGTTAAACTGCCCTAAGTTTTGTAAATAAGCTAGATTAAAGAAATGCTCAGGTTCAGATATAATAAAAGGATCTTGATCTGTCAAGCCAGTTCCTGATGAAGGATCAAAATAAGTCTTACGTGATTTGCCAATAATATCTTGAGAATATATATATGTATTATTTGTCCATGCATATGTAACTGCAGTTATCGTAATAAACAAGGTTATAACTAATATTAAAATTGTTAATAATCTTCTAGATAATAATTTCATCATACAACTTCACCTTCTTTTCTAAAGACTAAAGTTATATCTTGGAAAAAACGATATAAATCAATATCCCCAAATCCTCCGCCAATCAAACCAGAAAGAGCTAAATCTATATTAAACGAATTATATGATAAATTAAAATATAAATATAAATCACTGTAAGCAGCATTTAATACATATGGAGATACTGTATCATCATAAAAAACCATAGAAGAGTCATACTGTTCTAGGGTTTCATCATAAAAATCACTATAAGGATACGTTGATGTATCTTCAAAGTAGGTTTCAGTCATTAAAGTTGAATATAGGTTTAACCCAGCTGTATTAAATCCATGGACATCTGTATTTGTACCTGGTAGCATTTGAAAGTTTACAACTTGACTAAAATATAGTTCTTCTGCTGATCCTTGTGTAACACCAAAAGCATCTCTAGCAGCATGTCCGATAGATTCATCGACAATAGCTACAACAGATAAATTTGTATTTACCTCTACATCATATGTAATATGTATTCCTAAAATAATATTATTAACTAAGTTATTATCCGGGATTAAAGGATCATATGGTTTCATAACAATACCCCAAAAAGAATTAGAGTTAGCACCTAAAGCATCAATATCTTCTGAATCTGTATGTGTAGCTGCTACCCAACCACTGTTATATACATAAATAGTTGAATCACTTGATGAAACTTTGAATATATTGTTATAAGTATAAAAATGTGCTTCATATGAAGTGATAATTCCTGGGTCAACATTCAAATCAAGTGGTGAGTTGCTAACGGTATGACTAACTGCAAACCAAGCATATGTAGCTACGACAAAAGCAAAACATGATAAAAGCATACTTAAGAATGCAAAAATCATTTTTTTCTTATTCATGACTACACCACCTTTGTTTTGAATATATTTGGTTATTTATATTTTATCATTAGTTAATTGTTATTTTGTTTATATCAAGGATATTTTCAAATAAAAATGCCATTATCAATAAGACTATGCGCATTTTATCCCTAGAAATAAAAAAACGCCCTCATCTTTTTAAAGACAACGGCAACTGGCTACCATCTTACGAAGGCCCTATAGCTTTGCGTCACTAGTTTTCACTAGTTTTGCTATTTACAGTATATATTATATTAAAATATAATAAAAAAGTCAATAAGGTTGCAATTATATCTAAACTTATTTACTGATTATTCTTCAAAATAAAAAAGCCTAAATTAATAGGCTTAAACTTATTAGGCAAATATAACTAGGCTAATAGCCATTACAACCATACCTGCAATAAGGCCAGTTATCGCGACATGATGTTTACCATATTTTTCAGCTGTTGGTAATAATTCATCTAATGAAATATATACCATAATACCAGCAACTGCTGCAAATACAATACCAAATAATGCTTCACTTAATATACTTCTTAATAAGAAATAACCGATTAAAGCTCCTACTGGTTCAGCTAACCCTGATAGAAAAGAATACCCAAATGCTTTCTTCTTAGAACCTGTAGCGTAATATACTGGTACACTAACTGAAATTCCTTCTGGTATATTATGTATCGCTATAGCTATTGCGATTGATATCCCTAATGTAGGATCATTGATTGCAGACATAAAAGTAGCTAATCCTTCAGGAAAGTTATGAATAGCAATTGCTAATGCACTAAATACTCCCATTCTTAGTAATGCTTTTTTCTTTTTCTGTTCTTCACATTCTTGATCACAAATCTCACTAACATCATGAATTTCATGTGGGTTTTCCGCTTCAGGCACTAATTTATCAATCAATGCTATTAAAGCCATACCTGCAAAAAATGCAATTGTTGTTATTAAATAAGCTTTTGAATAATTTCCAAATTCTGTAAATAGAGCATCCTTAGCTTTTGGAAATATTTCAACAAGAGATACATAAATCATAACTCCAGCACTAAAACCTAAAGCAGCTGATAAAAATGTTTCATTTGTTTTCTTTGTATAAAATGCAATAGCTGAACCTATACCAGTTGATAAACCAGCAAATAAAGTTAATCCTAATGCAAACCATACTTCTCCAGGCATATAATCATCTCCAATCTGTATATCATATCTATTTTATCATATTGTATAATAGATTTATTTATCTATGCATATATTTAATTAAAAAAGTCTCTCATTAAGAGAAACTTTATACTATAAATTATTATTTTCAACTCTTTTAATCAATTCTATTACTTTTCTTTTAATGATGTCTCTGGTTGTTTCAAATTCTGATTTCGGTCCTCCACTTGGATCAAAAAGCCCCCAATCTTCTCTATGTTTTGTAGGTACATAAGGGCATTCTACTCCACATCCCATGGTAATTAATATATCTAATTCAGAAGGTATTTTGTCAAGCAATTTACTGCTAGCATGACTCATATCTATTCCTAAATCTTCCATTACTTCTATCGCCAAAGGTTTTGGCCCAGGATATACTTTAGTACCGGCTGAATATACTTCAAATTTATTATTATTTAAATGCCTTAACCATCCCTCTGCCATGATACTTCTACAACTATTATGCGTACATACAAATGCAATCTTAATTTTATTCATGTATGCTCCTCCTGAATTACTGATATGAAACTTATTAGTATAGATATTTATCTATATAGAAAATCAAGTATATTATATATTATGAAATTTTTATAAGCAAGTAATTTTGATTAATTTTACACAAACTATACAATACTATTGTTTTTATGTTTTTTTAAAAAAAACAAGACTCGATGCCTTGTTTTAGAGTTATATTTTTATAAAATTATATTTTTATAATTTAATTGATAATTCAATAACATTCCTGCATAAATAAATGGTTGTATATATCCATATATTAGTAAATCACCAGACCCAAGAAATCCAATAAAAATAATTAAAGATATGGCTAGAAAAACAATTGTAATTATTTTAAGTATTTTTATTTTATTTAAATATGAATCTGTTATTTTTTCTTTACGTTTTTTTAACATATATAAATCAATAATATGATATAAACAGATAAATAGTGCTGGCAAAATCATTAACTGTAATGTTCTTCCTATTAATCCAAAAAAAATTAACAATAAACTTAATGAAGCAATTATTATTGATATAGTAAGGGAATTAATCACTTCTTTTGGTAAAAGTTCGTTATTAATATTATTATCGAAAGAATAACTTTCTCTTTCTTGTTCCTTACAATCTATAATGTCATTGATGCTTATATTATATAGATTACTTAAAGATTTCAATGAATCTATGTCGGGAAATGATTTACCGTTTTCCCATTGCGAAACTGCTTGATGTGTTACGTTGCAAATTTCAGCTATATTTGCTTGAGTTAGATTATTTCGCTGTCTTAAGTTTTGTAAAAATCTACCGACGTTTTCATTATTCATTTATATCATCTCCTGACATATATATGATAACATAAAAGATTTATATTTTTTAAAAATTATTAATTGAAATTACTCAAGCGTGGCTTGAATTATTATTTTTTTAATGTATAACCTATGCAATCAATGCTTTCAAATGGTATCAATCCAACTCTTTTGTAGAATTCATTAGTATTATTGTTGTTATCTGTCATTAATACAATCTGCCTAACATTTTTATACTTATCTAATATTATATTAATAAGTTTTTTGCCTATTCCTTTTCTTTGATATTCTTTTAATACTAATATGTCTTGAATATAACAAATTGTTTCTTGGTCAGAAATTGTTCTGATTAATCCAACTAATAGCTGATTATCATAAGCTGCAAAAACATCTGTAGAATTCTTTATCCCGTTAAACAAATTTTCTTCATTTTTTGTATAAGCATACCATTCATTATCTAGATATAAATTTCTTATTTGATCTTTATCAAAGATTAATTCTTTATATAGAATATTATTCATAGCATTATCCCTACTAAACATTCTCAGCGTCTACAAAACAGTGTAAATGATTTTGCCCCATTATTTTTAATTGAGCACCAAGTTTAAACTTTTCATTAATTGCAGCTTTTTTTGCCTTATCTTTAAAATATATTGAAAACATCATTAGAGTTTTCTTATCAAATTGAGATTTGTGTTTTCCTATTGCTTTCATCTTTAAATCAAAAGTATCAGTGATATCAATGACAGTATTTGGTCTGCTTGAGAAATAAAATCCTATACCTTTTACTTTGTGAGGTTTTGTTTTTGTACCTAAAGGATATTCATGTAACCATGTGGAGATAAAACTTTGAGCAACTGCTTTTCCTGTGATTACATGATCTTGATGTGCTTCATAATTTAGCCAAGGATCTGGACAAAAAATGAATTCAGGTTTTATCGTTCTAATAATCTCTCCGATTTTACCAGCTATTTTATGGATGTTATTTAATGTACCATCTTGGTAGTTTAAATAATGAAAATGATTTACTCCTAATAACTTTCCAGATGCTTCTATTTCTTCTTTTCTTTTTATAGCTAATTCATCGTGAGTTAAAGAAGCATCAAGTAACCCTAAAGATCCATCGGTTACAGTAATATAATGCACTTGGCATCCTTCTTTTGTTAGTTTAGCGATAACTGCACCCATCCCTACTTCATTGTCGTCTGGATGAGGTTGAATACAAATTGCTTTTTTAATGTTTTTAAGTTTTGGTGGTTTTAACATTGCGTTAAGTATCATATCCATATCAATAATTCTCCTTTAAATATTTAAGCATATATAGTTCTCTTTTTGTCCAATGATGACTACTGCCGTTATCTAATCTAGTTTGATTCGTTTTAATTGCTTCGTCTAAAGATAACCATTTAGGAGTAAACCCTAAACTTGTCTCTTGCTTACTTAATCTTTGTTTCTGATAATTATTACTAATTTCACATAAATAGTAAATACTTCTCATATAATAAGTTTTTGTATAATCATATTTATCTGGATATATTTGATCAATATATCCTAAACAACTTTTTATAATTGATATATTTACTCCAGCTTCTTCACCTGCTTCTCTTATTAAAGCATCTTCAAAACTTTCATCTTTTTCTACTCCTCCACCAGGAAATTTATATTCTTTGGTCTCAGTTAGATAAAGAAGTAATATTTTATTTTCTTTAAAAATTACAGCTCTAGAAGCATAACGATTAGGTGTAGTTTTATTTTCTAATAATAATTCATCAAATACATGTATTTTCTTCATCGAGTTCTCCTAAATAATATTTATTCTAAAAAACATATGTTTTCATTTAATTATATCATATTTTTTAATAAAGAAATGCAGATAATATTATCTGCATTCCTTGTGTAAATAACAAAATTAATTGCCGTATTTAATTATACTTTTTTCATTACAATAAGTCACATCCCTCCATTTCTTAATAGATTCCCTTATCCATTCAAGTTGACTAAAGGTATTTATATGTGACAAATTGAATATATATCTTTAACAAACAAAAAAGACACCAATATTATTCCTTTGGCACACATATATGAATGATAGTAAGGCAACTGGCTATCCCATAGGGACCCTATAGCTTTCTGTCACCGGATTACTCCGGGTTTAGCTTTATCAAACCAAGCACTCATACTGTGAAAAGAACAGTTGAGGTTGTCTTTGATATGTATAATTTATCATTTTTTGCTAAAAAAAGCAATTGAAAACACAAAAAAGGAGAATCTATTTTGATTCTCCTAATTTATTATTTTTCTTCTTTAGACTTTTTAATGAAAACTGTAATTGCATAAGCAAATATAAACACAACCCATGCTATATACCATAGACCAAAGACTAAACCGAGAACTAAAAATATACCTGCAGCAATCGCATATATTCCATCTTCTTTTTGCTTTTGTCTTAAAGTTTTTGGTGAGTTTTGTTCAAATAGATTTTGTGAAGTTATTGCTGCATATACAATCATTGGAATTGCTACAGCAGCTATTAATAGTATTGCTATTCCATATTTCTCATAGTTTTCAAAACCATAAATAAAAGCTGTTATTGGAGAAAGGATAAGTAAAGTAATTCCTGTTATAAAGAGAATTCTTTTTCTCTTAATAATTGATTCATTATTTTTTTTGTTTATAATTTCTCCCCTTAATAACTCATCTACTGTTACTTTGTATAATTTAGCAATTTCTAACAATAACAAACTATCAGGATAGTTTTCTCCTCTTTCCCATTTAGAAACAGCTTGATAAGTAACCCCAAGTTTTTCAGCTAATTCGTTTTGAGTCATGTTATTTTTTTTACGTAATTCAGTTAATAGTGTAGCTAAGTCTTTTTTCATAATTATCACCTCACTATAATTCTAATTGCTTTTAATAAAAATTACTATAAAGCAAAGGTTTCATTTACTAAACTTGTGGTTGAGTTAATGATTATCCCTCTAATTTTAGACATTTATAGACTAAACGATTTGTTGCTTTATTTCAATCAATATATTAATATTAGAAAATTCTTACGATAAGTTTTCTATTTCTAGGTCCATCAAATTCACAAAAATATATGCCTTGCCATGTTCCTAATACTAATTGTTTGTTCTTTACAAGTATGATTTGACTAACACCAATAAGTGAAGATTTTAGATGAGCATCAGAATTATTTTCATAATGTTCAAATTCCTTTAAGTTAGGAATAAATTTATTTAGTCCTAATAAAATATCTTTTTTTACATCTGGATCTGAGTTCTCATTGATTGTTACAGCTGCGGTTGTATGAGGAACAAACAAGATAACTTGACTATCAACCATACTTGAATCTTCAACTATCTTCTGGATATGATTAGTTATATTTATCATTTCATTAAATTCATTTGTTTTAATAGCTATTGTTTTAGTAATCATATTAAGAAATTTTCCTCCTGTATAAGTCCCAAGTACCTATATTTTTAAATCCCAACCTAAGATATATTTTACCTGCATTAGGATTGTCATAGAATAAGCATAGTTCTTTATTTTTTTCTTCTATATATATTTTCATTAATTTTACTAATAAGCTAGTTGCATAGCCTTTATTACGATAATCTGAATCAGTAGCTACTGCTACTACCATTGCATTTTTAGTTGTTTCAGCTGTTGTACTTACTGAAGCTACTATTTTATTATCTTCTTCTATATATAAGGTTTTACCCATTTTAAGTGAAGCCATTTTTCCTTTTATAAATGCTTCTTTTGTTTGCCTAAATATTTGAAATTCTTCTATCTTGATTAATAAATCAAATAATTTTGCACACTCTTCTTCTGTTTTTAGTTCTTTTATTTGAAAATCATTGATTTCTTCATCATAGCAAATTTTATCAGCTTTACAAAAATATTCTCTTTGAGGATTATACTCTTTTAAATATGGTTTGATTAAATCTGTTAATTCAGATTTGCCACTAAAGAAATCAAATTTTTCTTTTTTAAAAATTTCTAAATACTCTTGATTAAATCTTTTTTCATGAGAATAATAAATTCCATTATTCCTATATCTTAAAAAGATACTTAGATAATTATCATCACTATCAAATTCTCCATAGATTACTTGAATTGGATTATTAAATCCATAGGTTTCAATATCTCCTATAGGAAATATATTATAATTTAAATCATTATATAGATATTTAAGAACTGAGTTTCTATCTTGTTCTGTCAGTTTTCTAATCATATTAACACCTCTAATACGGATTTAATTATATCATATAGTGATTATTGTTTGTGTCTAATTAAGAAAAAAGAAGGGTATTATCCCTTCTTTGTTAATTTAATTTTATGCAGCTCTTTCTTGATACTGTAATTTATATAAATCATAATACTTACCTTTTTGTTTTAGTAATGACTGATGATTTCCTCTTTCAATTATTTCACCTTTATGAAGTACGATTATTTGGTCGACATGTTGAATGGTTGATAATCTATGAGCAACTACTAGCATTGTACCTATAGTCATCATTTTCTTTAAGGAGTCTTGAATTAATTGTTCAGTTTCTGTATCAATATTAGCAGTTGCTTCATCTAGAATCATCACACTAGGATTATGTACTAAAGTTCTTGAGAAAGATAATAATTGTCTTTGTCCAGAAGAAAAGTTATTTCCTCTTTCTCTTACTTCTTCTTCAAATTTATCATCTAATTTATTAATAAATTTATCTGCGTTTACATATTTAGCAGCTTCAATCATTTGTTCTTCAGTAATTGAATCATCTTTTAATTTAATATTAGATGCAATCGTTCCACTAAACATGAATACTTCTTGTAGCATCTGACCAATAAATGAGCGAAGTGAACTGATTTTTATTTTTTTGATATCAATTCCATCAATTAGAATTTGACCTTTTTGAATGTCATAATTTCTTACTATTAGTGATAAAATTGTTGTTTTTCCTGCACCTGTAGCGCCTACAAAAGCTACACTTTCTTTAGCATTCACTTTAAATGACACATCTTTTAGAATCCATTCTCCTTCAATATAAGAGAACCAAACATTTTTAAACTCAATATCACCTTTTATATGATCTAATTCGATTGCTCCTTCAGTGTCAACGATTTGTGGCTTATCATCTAATATACCAAAAATTCTTTCACTTGAAGCAAACGCAGCTTGTAAGATGTTAAATTGTTCAGCTAATTGTTGAATTGGTTGGAAAAATCTTCTAATATATTGTACAAAAGCAACTAAGAATCCTACTGTAATTAATCCACTGATAGCTTGCAAGCCTCCGTAGTAATAAATTAAAATAGTTGCACCAATATAGAAAAAGTATATGGTTGGTCTATAGATACCAAATATTACTAACTGTTTCATATAAGCTTTTCTTAAGTCATTATTTTTATTGTAAAATTCTTTATATTTTCTTTTTTCTTGATTAAATATTTGAATAATTTTCATTCCTGATAGATGTTCGCTTAGAAATGCATTAACTAATGCTAAACGTTTACGTACTAAACGATACGCTCTTCTTGAAAATTTTCTAAATATAAATGATGCAATTGTGACAAAAGGCATAACCGCCATAGCAATCAATGTTAATTTTATATTTCCTGTCTGCCTATAGTTAAGTAACCCCATAGCTATAATAATACCAACTAGCATTAATACATTTTGAATAACATTAATAATTACTGATGTATACATTTGATTTAATGTGTTGGTATCATTTGTAACTCTAGTCACTAAGGTACCAGTTGGTTTTTTATTGTGATAATCAATATCCTGATTTTCAAGATGATTAAATACTTCTTCTCTAATATTATAAACAATTGATTGTCCAATTCTTTGAAGCATAATTACTTGATAATAAGTAACAAAAGCATTTATGACTATTGAACCTCCAAAGATACTTAAATAAATGATTAACTTGTTAGTTTCAATATTATCAGCGCTTAAGATATCAACACTTTCTCCTATGATAAATGGCTCTAATAATCCAACAATTACAGTTATTACCATTAATAATAGTACAATTACAAATCTAAAAGCATAAGGTTTAGCATAAGCCATAAGACGTTTAATAATGACTTTATCGCTCATTGTATATTTTCTGTCTTCTATTGAAGAAAAAGAATCTCCTCTAGCCATATTAAGCCACCTCCAATTCGTCTTCTAATTTTTGTCTTTCGACCATATCCTTATAGAAGTTACAAGATGTTAATAATTGTTCATGAGTGCCAATACCAATTACTTTTCCATCATCGATAACTACTATTTTATTTGCATCTTTAATTGTCGTAATACGATGCGCAATTAAAATAGTGGTTTTATTTTTTCTAACTTGTTTAAGATTTTTTAAGATTTTTTCTTCTGTATTCGTATCAACTGCACTAACTGAGTCATCTAGGATTAAAATAGGTGGTTTTTTTATTAATGCTCTAGCAATAGAAATTCTTTGACGTTGTCCACCAGATAATGTCACTCCTCTTTCACCAATTAACGTATCATATCCTTCAGTGAAATCAATAATATTATCATGAACATCACTGAGTTTTGCACTAGAGATGATATTTTCTAAATAATCTCCATCTCTATTGATACCTAAGGAGATATTATTATTAATTGTATCGCTAAATAAGAACCCATCTTGAGGAACATATCCTATTTGGTTACGTACTTTTTTAATCGGTAAATCCATAATATTATTGCTGTCTAATAATAACTTATTGTCATCAATATTATAAATTCTTAAAAGTAAATCTACTAAAGTAGTTTTACCCGACCCAGTTCTCCCGATAATTCCTACCATTTCACCTTTATTTATTTTAAATGAAATATTTTTTAAAACTGGTTTATTATCTCCTGGATAAGTAAATGTTAAATCATTAAACTCGATATTTCCTTCAAGGTTTTTAACATTAATTAATTCATCTCTATCTTTTACATCTACTTCTGAATCTAAAATAGCTTGAATTCGAATTCTTGATGCATTCCCTTGACTAGCAGTATTTATTACCATGCCAATAGCTAACATAGGCCATATTAACATCCCAAAGTATTGAATTAATAAGACTAATTCACTAATTGATAATCCGTTACTACTAATAACTATATACCCTCCATAAGCAATAAGAATAACAAAAACACTAGATACTAAAGAACGAATAAAGATATCAAATAATGTTGAGAATTTAACAAAACTAATTGTTTTATCTTTTAAATCTTGATTTAGTTTAGAGAATTCATTTGATTCAATTTTTTCTTTAACAAATGCTTTTATCACGCTAATTCCACTGAAGTTTTCGTTAGTGAAATCACTCATATTCTCAAAAGATTTTTGAAGTTCTCTAAATCTCTTCCTTAATTTAGCACCAATAATACCACCAAATATGGCTAGTATAATTAGCGGAACTGAAGCAATTAAAGTAAGTTGAATGTTGACTTTAAACATCCACCAAAATGTTAGAATGCCCATAAATAAGGCATCAAAGATCATAATGATTCCTGGTCCCATAGCACGTCTTACAGCTTCTAAATCATTTGTGTAGTGAGCCATCAGTCCACCGACTTTATGTTTTGAATAGTATTCATTACTTAATTTTTCACTATGACTAAACATCTCATTACGAATATCAAAGCCTATCTTTCTAGAAGATCCAAATATAAATATCCTCCATAAAAAACGGCCAATAATGATAATGACTGCATAAATGGCTATATATCCAATTTGTTTAACTAGAAATGATGCTTCTAGAGTTCCTTTATCTATGGCATCAATAATTAATGCAACGGCTTGAGGTATTTCTAACTGAAAAAAATCTACTAAACCTAGAGTTATAAATCCAAGAAGGAACATGTACCAGTACTTAAGGTAGTATTTGTTTACTAATTTACCAAAAATCATTTCAAGTCATCTCCCATCTTGTTAAAAAGTTTCACTGCTTGTTCTATTTCTGCTTCAGTTAATCTTTCGTATATTTTTGATATAGCTTTTTTACTTTCTAGTTCATTAGTCATTGCTAGAATTTCGCCTCTTTTAGTAAGAGAAATATAATATACTCTTTGATCGCTTTTGCATCTAGTCTTTTTTACTAATTTCGCGTCCAAGAACTTATTAATTGTTTCCGTTAATGTTGGTTTAGAAACATTAAATAATTTAGCGAGCTCAGAAAAAGTCGCTTTATTACATTGGCGAATTAACTTTAAATATTTAAATTGCTTCCCTGTTATTTCTTTAAAATTAATCTCTTCATATACTTCTTTAGAACTATTAAAGTACATTTTCAAGAATCTATTAAATGCTTTTCTAACTTCTTCTCTATCCATAAAATAACTCCCTTTTATATAATTAGTTAGGTTTTACCTAATTATATATTAATTTCTATTATAAAGCAATAAAAAAGTTTGTTTATTATATTTTTTTATTTGCTTTATAGAATAGTCATAATAAATATGATATATTTAATATATATAGAAGGAGATACAGTATGTTTATATCAATGGAAGCAGCCTTATATATTAGTTCATTCTGTAGCTTTATGGGACTAATTTTAATGTTCGTATATTTCAAAAAGCATAATAAAAATGAGAATTGTGCACTATGTTTTATGTTGTACTATTTGTTGCAAATCTTATGGGGTTTAATGATGGTTTTCCGTAGTGAGTTAGGAACGTTTTTTTCTGTTATCGTTGCTAATTCATTAACTGTTATTGGTGTTTTATTGATTTATAAAGGTATTTGTAAATATGCTAGGAGAAATTTTAGTTTAAGATTATCAATCGTTATTTTCATATTTTTTGTAATTATATTTTCAATTTTCACTTACGCTTACAATTCAATATTGATTAGGATTCTTATAATTAATATCTTTCATATTTTTATTACTGCATTATCTCTTTTGAAATTACAAACATCAAAATTGAAGTTTAGTTTAACAGATGAATTTATGTCAGTATTACTAATTTTTTATATTTTAATACTTACTTCCAGGATAATTTTTAATTTGATTTATATTGATCAAAATACTAGTTTTTTAAATTTCACATTAGATCCGATATTTATTTTCTTATTAAGCATAGCAAATTTAATGTTCTTAACTGGAATTTTATCTCTATATAATAATGATTATGTATCTAAGTACATCGAAAGCGAAAGGAAAAACTCAAGTTTAATTTCCAATTTACCTGGGTTTGCGTATCGATGTTTAAATGATGAATATTGGACTATGAAGTATGTTTCTACCCAGTTTAAAAATATTTCTGGATATGAAGTTAAAGATATCATAGATAATAAAATTTTAAGTTATGAAGATTTGATTCTTAGTAAATACAAAAAAGAAATCAGAGAAAAATGGCAAGTTTCTATAAAAAATAAAGTTCCTTTTATTGGAGAATATGAAATAAAACAAAAAGATGGATCTAATGTTTGGGTTTGGGAACAAGGTATCCCTCTATATGAAGATGATAATTCTTGTAAATATCTTGAAGGTTTTATTATGGATATTACTGATAGAAAACAGTTGGAAAATCATTTACATATATTAAGTTATAATGATACATTAACAAAATTACATAATCGTAGATATATGGAATCTAAACTAAAAGAAATTGAAAATAATGGTAAATATCCAGTATCTATTATTATGGGTGATATTAACGGATTAAAATTTATCAATGATAGTTTTGGTCATGATTATGGTGATGAGGTTTTAATATTTGTTGCAAATACTATTTCAAGTATCGTAAAGAATAATGATATAATTTCTAGGATCAGTGGGGACGAGTATGTGATTGTTCTTGAGAACACTATTCAAAAGAAAGCTAATGATTTAATATCTAAAATTCAGAAAGAAGTTTTAGATAAAAATCCTTTTGATTATATCATATCCATATCACTAGGCAGTGCTACAACTTACAATAAGAAAACTACTATTTCAGAAATTCAAAAAATAGCTGAAGACAATATGTATAAACAAAAGATTTATGCAAAACCTTCTAACCAGAGAAAAACAATTGACGCTGTATTACAGACCCTATATGAAAAGGATCAATTATCTGAAGAGCATTCTCAGAATGTTTCTAAATATGCTAAAGGTTTAGCTATGAAACTGAATTTTGAATCTTCCGAAATTGAATTAGTAGAAACTGCAGCTTTACTACATGATGTAGGTAAAATAATCATTCCTAAAGAAATACTTCTTTCTACAAAAAGATTGACTGATGCCGAATATAATGAAATTAAAAAACATCCTGAGATAGGATATAGAATTCTTAACAGTGTACCTGAATTAAGTGATATAGCAAACATCATATTATCTCATCATGAAAGAATTGATGGAAAAGGATACCCAAATAAATTAAAAGGCGAAGATATTCCGTTAATCTCTAAAATCATAAGTATATGCGATGCATATGATGCAATGGTTAATGTCAGGTTATATCGAACTCCATTATCCAAAGAAAAAGCAATTCAAGAACTCATTGATAATAAGGGGACTCAGTTTGATAGCGAATTAGTTGATGTATTTATAAAGAATATTGATGAAATAACAGAATAAAAAGAAAAGCTAAATATTTTAATAGATTTTAGCTTTTTTTATATTTACATATCATAATTGCTTAATAATTCAGCTGGTGTTTTTTGTAATTGTCTTCTGATTGACATGATTCCAAAAACTATATTAATTGTATAAATTAAGAAAATCCCAAGTAAAAATGCTGAAAGATTCATATATACTATTTCTTTTAAATAAGATATCTCTTGGAAAGAAACAATTAAAATACTAGCGATTAAAAATCCAAGTAAAGTAGATAATGTCGTAATTAACATTAGTTCCGAAATGAATTCTTTCATAATACTAGATCGCTTTACTCCTAGAGCTCTATAAACACTAATTTCATAAATTCTAGAAAGCATTGAAGACCTCATCATGTAATACATTCCTAGTCCAGTAAATATCAGAATAAATACCGATATATATAGAATTGGATTTAATTTAATTTGTTCAATTTTGGCTTCTATAATCGTATTTCCATATGGCCAACTTGCAACTAAATCCGCATTCCTCATTTTATCTAACAACATTTTAGGATCGCTTGTATATACACTGAAAGTTCCTAACGTTTGCATGAAGACATAATATTCCATATCTTCGTTATATGCCAAATAGAATACTTTATCAAAAGGATAATCCTCTTTATTATAACTTCCACTGATTAACATACCATGATATTCATATGGTCCTGAATCAAAACCAGAAGATGGAATAATGTCACTTGCATAAGTGCTAGGAATCAATATTTCTTTACTTCCTGGTATAGGCATTCTACCATCAATTATCTCAATTTCCTTACCAATTTCATTTAAATAATCGATTGAAATAAATAATGATGTGATCCCTGTTGTTTTATAAGAAAGTATTGTCAATATTGTTCTATCTCCAAAAAATCTTTGAGATTCTACATCACATACCCCAACAATTTCTATTTCTACACCCCGAAGAATGATTTTTTCTCCTACAAGTTGTTCTGCATACCAGATTCCAAATTCTGTTAATCTTGAATAAGGTTCATTACTATTTACATAAACTGATTTATCAACAACTATCTCATATATATTTTCTGGCATTCTACCATAGATGATATCTTCTTCTGAGATATGATCTATAATATCAAGCTCACCTTCTAAATAATATGTTTTTATAGCTGAACTATAGGAAGGAATAGTTACTTTAATTTTATCGTTAGTGTAAGGATTTAACCAAAATTGATCATCATTACTATCTATCAATGAAGTAACTTCTTCTATGTCCATATTTAATGCTTGTCTATTGAACTCAACATAATTTTCTAGCTCAGTTATACCGTGATAGTCATCGAATAATCTATTACCGATAATACTAGCAGCAAAAGCTGTTATCATACCTGAAATCATAAATCCAATTAACATGACTTTTTTAACTCTTGTCATTTTAATTACTTTTATAAATGCATTTCTTAGATTATTTTTAAAGGTATATAATGTTTCTTTATGTTTAGCGTTTTTACTGATTTCTATCTCTTCCATCTGATAACTTGTTTCCATAAATGTATCTTTATCTACATTTTCATGGTGACTATCGTATATTTTAACATTAGAGTCTTCTGATACTAATTGGGCTTTTTTAATAGCTCCATTGATATCAATAACTAGTCTTCCGTTTTGATAGATTAGTCGCACTTGAATATCTTTATCAAGATTAATATGTTCATCATTTGTATAAAAACTGATGTTCCCGTTTTTTTCTTGATGTTTAAAGTCTTTTAGATAATATGTGTCTGTTTCTTCAACTTGATATACCTCTGAAGATTCAACTTGATAATCATCAATAATTTTTCCATCTGAAATTTCTATAATTCGATCACCATAAAATTCAGCAATGGATTTTTCATGGGTAACTAAAACTACTAAACATTGTTTTGAAATCTTTTTTATGATGTTCATAACATCAACTGTGTTCTTACTGTCAAGGTTTCCTGTTGGCTCATCAGCGATAATAATCTTAGGGCTTTTAACTAATGCTCTTGCTATAGCAACACGTTGTTGTTGTCCACCACTTAATTGGTTAGCTTTACGTTTTCGGAAATTATATATACCAACTTGTTTTAATATATAGTTAACGCGTTTTTTGATTTCTAATTCGTCTTTTAATCCTATCATTCTTAAAACAATAGCTACATTATCAAAAACACTTAATTTTGGTATCAAATAATAATTTTGAAAAATATATCCAATTTTTTCTGTTCTTATTTGATTCCAAATTTTTGGGTTATAGTTTTTAATAATCTGATTATCAAAATTAATTTCTCCAGAGTGAATCTTGTCTAACCCACCAAGGATATTTAGAAATGTAGTTTTCCCACTTCCACTATTTCCTTTCAATACAATAAGTCCTTTGTCTGGAAATTCTACATTGATTTCATTAAGAACATGAATTTCTGTGCGTTTGTTCTTATTAAAATACTTGTCAACATTTTTAACTATAATCATTTGGCTGCCTCCTCATTTTCATTCAATGAAGATACCACTGAAAAATTAAATATTTGTCGATTGAATCTTAGTGAAATTTGCAATGAAAGTAAAATAGATATAACAAATAATATAATATATTGATAGAAACTTACACTTTTCATTGTATTTGAAACATTATAAATAAATCTTTCTAGGATAAAAATAATTACAATTACTAAGGAAAATGCAATTATCCCTGCAAAAACTTGTTCTAGAACTACTTGTTTAGCAAGAAATGTTCGGTTCGCTCCAATCGATCTTAAAATTGCAAAATCTTTCTTTTTTGCCAAGTTAATATTTTTCAATACAACTCCAAAAATTGTATATAGCAAACTTCCAACAATTATAATGACAATATAAGAAATGATACTAAACTGATTTTGTGTCATAATTGCTTCTCTTGTATCTAAAGCTGCAACAGCATAATATACTCTAAAATTTTCTTGATTTAAAGTATCTGCTAGATTCTTTCCATCAACAAAGTCATGAACATTTAAAACTATTTTGTTGGGGACGTAATCATCTCCAAAGTAATAATCTAGGAGAATTTCTTTATATGTATTACTTAAATATATATTATTTGTATATTCACGAGATTTGGTAATATTAGCAAGATCTATATCATTAAATGTATAACTTTTTCCATAATATGACCCAATGTCAATAGATAGATGTGTTACACTTACACTCATCCCCGGCCATATGTGAGATGGAATAACAATTTCCCAATCTTCAAGTGTATCATCAAAAATGAATTTTCCACTTTCCATGACATCATATTTAACTTCAGGGTTAGGCGTTGGATTCAAAGGATCATTTTTAACATAATAATACTTGATAGATTTTCCAACTAATGTAATTAATCCATTTAATGCTAGGTCTTTATCGCTAAAGACTGATGGATGAAAATATACAGATTGATTATTACCCCTTAAAGTTGTACCACTAATAGTGTATATGTCACCAACACTTCTAGTTGATTTTGTATATACCTTAAGTAAAGAAACTTCATCTCCGATTTCAAAATCAAATAATTCCATCGATAAAACACTTAGAATTATTTCGTTTTCTTTAGGTAAGGAACCTTCAACTATATCTTCTTCGTTTAAAACAGTTGAATCGTTCATATTAATCTCTCCTAAAGCATAACTTCCAGAAGGATTAAATTCATCGATTTTTCCGATTGCACTATAAGCATAATAAGTTGTTTCATATTCAACAATGCTTCGAACTAACTCATTATCTTCAAATTGTGAATAATCTGTTATTTTAGATTCATCTCTATTAATGATTTCAATGATATGTGAAGAATCATTTTCACTTGCTAGTTCTCCTACTAGCAAATTACTTGATAACATTAAGTACGCATATATAAAAACAAATATTCCAATAATAATTGTTTGAAGTGTTAAGATAAAAAACAATCTCTTTGGTGTTGCAAATAGTGTTCTAAGCGCTGAATTAAATAGTGTTGATGATGGTATTTTTCTATCAATGATATTCTTCTTAAAATCATTTGTTTGAGGTTTTTGTTCTATCTCTTGATCTTCAATAACTTCTCCATCACGCAATCTTATTCTTCTAGTAGCTGCATCTTTTACTTCCTCATAATTATGAGTAACTAAAATAATTAACTTACCTTTACTCAAAGATTTTATTAATGCAATAATAGATTTTCCCGTTTCGCTATCTAAATTTCCAGTAGGTTCATCACAAACGATTACTGGAGCGTCTTTAGCTAAAGCTCTTGCAATGACTGTTCTTTGCTTTTCTCCACCACTTAATTTACCAGCTCGATGGTGGACACGTTTTTCTAAACCAACCATTTTAATTAACTCAAGTGCACGAGTTTTTCTATCCTTTTTTGGATAATCTTGAAGTTCTAGAGAGACTAAAATGTTTTGTAGAACTGTATATGATTCAATAATATTATTATTTTGAGAAACATAACCGATGTTTAAAGAACGATATTTTTCCCAATCATCTATAGTAAAATGTGATGTTTCTTCTCCAAAAAGGTACATTTCTCCTTCTTCATAATTATCTAAACCACTAATTACGTTAAGTAATGTACTTTTCCCACTTCCACTTTCTCCAGTAATTACTACGAATTCATCTTTTACAAATTCTAAGTTGATTTTTCTTAAACCTAGTCCTATTGATTTTGATGTTCTGTAATATTTTGATACATTCTGTAATTTAATCATTTTTATCTCCTCAAGTAATTTTTCTAGAAAAATGTTGATTATACAAAAAACATAATTCTAGAGGAATCATTATTCAAACTCATATATTATAAGTCTATTTTTTTACGCACTATTAACATTATAACACAATATATATAATATATATTTAATAATTTTTATCAGTAAAACATTAAATATTCACTCAAACACTTATTTAGTGAGTGATATAATCTATCTCGTCTATTTTTTTAAATTTAGTAGTAGAAGTATTAATTTTGGATATTTTATATATTTTAAATTAAGGAATCATATCTCTTTAAGTAAAAACACACACAACTTGTGTCATGTGTGTAAAAATCTACTTTTTGAAAAACTATTCTTAAAAAATAATTTACCTAAAGCTATATATCTTCCTACTCATCAATATATGGTTATATCTCCATTTTTTTGCCATTTAACCCATATTCATGATGCAGATTCTCCATTCTTATTTCATTACTATAACTACCATTTCTTTCCATAAAAAAAACCTCAAAAGTATATTACTATATTCTTTTGCTAATAATCCTTCTTCTTAAAAGATTACTTTCTTTTTTATAGTGTCTGCTTTTAAGGTGTCATATCATCTACTACTAAATCTTATTTATCAACGACTTATTTGTATGGATTTGAAATTTTCTCTAAATGCTTATTTTAATAATTTTAGTTTGTACGCTATCTTTCCAATTAGTGGTGTTTTTGTATCAATAACATGATATGGGCACATTTCTTGACAACAATAACATCTAATGCATTTATCATAATCATACACTGGAGGTCTAGATTTATCTCCATTGAGCCAATTTACAGCTTTTCCTTCTACAGGACATACATCTATGCAGATACCACACTTTTTACAGATTTCCTCATTAATAATCGGTCGACGAATAATATATTTACGCATTAATTTTAATTTATTACCCTCAGTTTTTTTTATAGTATCTCGATCTATATTAAACTTTGGATTCACAAAGGATTTAATATCATCTCCAATGATTTCAATATTGTCATAGTCTCCAAGACCATATTTTTTTCCGTATGTAATTGTAGGAATAATCATTGGATTTAAATCAATCATTTTACAAAAAATTGTATCTATTGCGACTGGATCCTTTGACATCAGTAAAACATTCATTTTCGTTGGAGTTCCATTTCGAGGACCGTTTCCTTCCATTGCAACAATTCCATCCATAATATGAAAATCAACGTTAAGATAATTGTTTAAATCAACTAACATTTCCGCAAAGTTATAAGCATTTGTAAATCTACCATGCATCATCCCTTTATGTAATCCTACCACACACCCAAAAGGATTCTTAACTGCTCCTGTGATACGTTGAAGGGCATGTGATTTCATTTTTGCAACATTAATTATTGCATCATTATCAAATACAGCATTTGCTATCTTGAACTGCTTAGAAACATGTCCTTCAGGGAAATGTATCGTTTTTCCATCACTAAAATCTGCTAGCTTAATATTATACTTTTCACCAACACTTAATAATCCACATTTTTTAAATACTCGCTTCATATCTCCAAAACCTGGTGAATCGCCATAGGATACATCATATCCATGCTCTACTAGAATTTTAATAATCCCTTCTAATACTGCTGGATGAGTAGTAACTGCTGACTCTGGGTTAACACCAACAAGAGTATTTGGATTAACTAATATCTTTTTTTCTTTTGAGATAAGAGATTCAATTCCGCCTAGTTGTTTGATACCCCATGATAATTTTTTATAGATTAATTCAACGTCATATTCTTCACAACGAAGTACAACTACTTTACTCATTTAAAACACCGCCTTTACAAATATTATAACAGATATATCTTAAGCTCATGTAATTATCTTGGTGATTAGCTCAATAACACGCTTTTGTTCTTTAGTAAATGGGAAAACATAAAATCATGAGGGGTATCATTAAAGATGTGTATTGTAGCATTCTTGTTTTTATCATAAAAATCGAGATTATAGCTAAATTGCTACTTATCTCGATTTTTATTTTAATTAAGCTCTATAAAATATCCTTAAAAACTCTTAATGCATTCTTGTATAATATCTTATCTATTTCATCTTGTTTAAATCCTTCTTCATATAACCTGTCTTCTAATTCATTCAGCAGTGAAGCATCTTTTAACTCAATATCTGGATTGATGCCATCAAAATCACTTCCAAGGCTAATGACATCCACTCCAACTAGCTTTTTAATATATTTAATATGTTTAATAGTACAATCAATTGTTGATTTGCCTATTTCAGGATCATCATCTAAAAAAGATGCGCAATAATTCATTCCCATCACTCCGCCATTTTTATGGAGAGCTATAATCATGTTATCTGTCAAATTTCTTACATGTTTGCATACACTTCTTGCATTAGAGTGACTAGCTACTATTGGTTTAGATGATGTTTTAATAACATCCCAAAACCCTTTATCGGATATATGAGAGACATCAACAACCATACCTAACTCATTCATTTTTTTTACCATTTGAAAACCAAATTCTGTTAGACCATCCTTAGTATTAGGAGTAATATAATCGGGTTTGCAATCAATAAAATTGCCATAATTAGGATAACTAATACCATTAATAAAATTCCAGTTTAGACATATCATTCTTACACCTAAACGATAAAATGTATTTAAAAAAGAGATATTTTCCTTACAAACACCTCCCTCTTCAATTGTTAAAATAGCAGAAATTTTCTTCTGTTTGTGATTATCAATTAAATCTTGATAACTCAAAGCTAATTTTATTTGTTTAGTTTCTTCTAATTTTTCATAGAAAGTATCGATAGCGTTAATACATGCTTCAAATGGATTATCTACCTCTAAGTGAATAAACATCGCAAAGCATTGAGCATAATAATTTGCTTTTGATAATTTCTCTTCATCAATTTGTAATGTATTACTAGTTAGAGAGACTTTCTGATTTTTCTTTCTCTTAAAATAATCAATAACTCCTATTGTATCGCAATGTAAATCAATAATTGGCATATCTTACTCCTAATTTAAATCTAAATTTATAAATCAAATATATATAATTTTCTTTGTTATAACGATGAAACTCAATTAACTAGCTATAAAACCATCTTTTTAATTATATTAATAGTATATCATGAAAAGAAGTCATGTTTTTCTTTAATTATAAATTCATTATTATAATATCTTTAGACTATTTTTTTATGATAAATATAGTTAAAAACCATATACTTTATTGCAAAATTATTTTTTACTTGCTATAATAAACAATAGTTAATTTTATACATAATTGCTTGTGCATAAATGATTTTATTTTTCATTTTTTCATGAGCAATTTTTTATTTGTACTATGTAAATGATTTTTTTAAATTAAATACATATATGGATAGTTTATAATTGTTTTTTAAAAAAAATATAATATATATAGAGGAAAGGAATAAATATTCTTGTTTTAAAAACAAGTTTTTAAACAGAATATTTAACTAGTTCATTATGAAGAAGGTATCAAAATATTTGATTTTTTTGACGATTGCGATGATTACATCTTTATTTGTATTGGGTTGTCAATCTCAAACAACATCTAATGAAATAACCACTGAAAGAACAACATATGCTAATACTGAAGAAACAACAGAGAATCTTACGACTGTAGAAACAACAAAGATAGAATTTACACAGAAGTATCCTAATGAACCATTTATAATAAGAAAATATCAAGATGGAGTTGAAATTATTGCTTATATTGGTTCTGAAAGTTCTGTTGAAGTTCCAAATGAACTTAATGGTTTTCCAGTTCTAAAAATTGGCAATTATGCATTCTTTGAAAACTTAATCGTTGAACATATTATATTACCAAATAATGTTTTAGAAATAGGAGATAATGCATTTTCTGGTGCCAGTAATCTAATGACTATAAGATTACCAATGACTATTACTACTTTTGGGGAAAACATATTTATTAATTGTACATCACTGACTGAAATAAATATGGAAGAAGGTAACCCTAATTATTATTCATTAGATGGAATTTTATATTATCAAAATAATTCAAGTACTACTCAATTGAGTTTTAATCCTTATAACCTCGAAGAGGGTATTGATAATTCTGAATTGGTATTTTATCCTCAGGGGAAAACAGATACAAGTTATCAAATTCCAGAAGGTATTGAAGTAATTCATAAATATGCCTTTAGTAGTAATCAATATTTGACTGAAGTAATTATACCAAGTAGTGTTGTGGAGATTCAGATAGGTGCATTCATGAATTGTTCAAACTTAGAGACTTTGAATATTCCTCAAAGTGTAGAGTATATTCCTGACTATATGTGTTATAATTGCTCTTCTCTAACAAATCTTGGTTTATCTGAAGGAAATTTAGAAATTGGAAGATCAGCTTTTCATAATTGTACTTCTCTTTCGTCATTAACTTTCCCAAATTCATTAACTTTTATTGAATTAGAGGCATTCACAAATATCGGAGGAATTCAACAAATTCATTTAAATGATGGATTATTAATCGAAGGGGGATCAATTTTTTCTTCTAATCAGAGTTTTACTTCCTATTCCATCAATTTAACAAATACAGATTATCAAGTAATTGACGGCGTCTTATATTCCTATGATTTAAGCACTCTCGTATCTTATCCTTCTGGTAAGATAGGAACAACTTATGAAGTCAATTCTTTGACAACTGAAATTGGAAACGGTGCTTTTCAAGGTAACTATTTTTTAGAAGAGGTTACTTTTGCTGGGTTAGTAAATACAATTGGTGGATATGCTTTTTCATATTGTCGGTCACTAACAAGTTTTGAGATACCAAAAAATGTTGAAAATTTATCTATGAATACATTTTATAATAGCATTGAGATTGAGGAATATACTGTCGATCCAGATAATTTATATTTTGAAGCTATTAACGGTGTTATTTATAGTGAAAATTTACAAACATTATATTTCTACCCACCAGCAAAAACTGATACGTTATTTTCAATTCCAAATACAACTACTGTAATTGAATCTTTAGCTTTTTTCAATAATCAACATATTGTAAATTTAATTGTCCCTCAGTCTTTGAGTACTATTGGAGGAGGAGTCTTTTCCTCAATGATATCATTAGATGAAATTACAGTTGAACAAGGGAATATATCTTTTGCAAGTATTGATGGGGTTTTATATTCAGCTGATTTATCTGTTTTATATGCATTTCCATCAGGTAAAAATGTAGTGACATTTAATATACCAGCATCAGTTACGACTATTAGTTATGGAGCTTTTCAAGGCCAGCAATATATAGAATATTTAATCATACCAAATACCGTAGTAGATATTTATAGCCACACTTTTAGAGAATGTCCAAATCTAGAATGGCTAGTAATCCCTAACAGTGTTACATTTATACAAGGTAAACTATTTATGGGTTCAGAAAATGTCACTATCTATTTTGATGGATTAGAACCAAATTATGATTTTTATCATACATGGAATCTTGAAAGTAGACCATATTACTACATGAGAGAATGGAAATATAATATTGATAATGTTCCAGAGTTAAAAGTATTTGATCCTAATGAGGCAGAGATAGCCTTAATAATTGATAACAGTATGAATCCTTCATATAATATTGAAGCATGGAATTTTATCTATTGGTACGCTGAAACAACCTTACTATCATATGCTAGTTATGATGAAGGTTCAATTCTAGCTTCTATTCAAGCGGCAGTAAATAATGGAGCGAGAATTATTATCTGTCCTGGATATATTTTTGAAACAACTATATATGATATTCAAAATGATTATCCGAATGTATCCTTCCTATTATTAGATGGTGAACCTCATTCAGTAGATAATTCAGTCTATTTAACTGCAGACAATGTTCACAACATTTTATATCAGGAAGAACAAGCAGGATTTTTAGCTGGATACGCTGCGGTAAAAGATGGATATAGAAATCTAGGGTTTATCGGTAGTATGGAGTCAACTAACATAAAAGAATATGGATATGGATTTATACAAGGTGCAGAATACGCAGCTAATGAATTAGGATTAGCTGCGGGTTCAATTAATATTCGTTTTGATTATGCGGATGATATGTTACCTAGTTTACAATTAGAAACACAAATGGATTCTTGGTATGCAAATGGTACTGAAGTAATATTTGCTTGTGGAGGTAGAATTTTTGAATCAGTTATAACTGCTGCAGAAAAAACTACTAACGGCAAAGTTATTGTGGTTGAGACTGATCAATCATTTGATTCAGATAGAATTCTTGCATTAGTTGTTAAAGGACTAGGATCATCAATTGAATATACATTATATAGATTCTATGATAATAATATGAAATGGCCTTTAAATATGGCAGGAGAAACTGATTTAATGGGTGTTGGCAGAATTGAAATGGGAATTTCAACTGCTGATACAGCGTGGGGATTTACTAATTTTACTATTACTGAATACGAACTTTTTTATTATGAACTAGGATTAGGGACAGTTACTGTATCTAGTATTATTGATAACTTCCCTACTGTATATTGTGTATCAATTATTTTAAATTAAAATAACAATTTTAAACGAAAATAAGTCTTAATATTCTTATATTATATATACTAATATTTACAAAAAAAACCGAGGATTTAACAGCTATTTATAGCCGATAATTCCTCGGTTTAGATATAATTTAGTGTATTACTACCTACTTAAATAAAGCATCAACACATATTACTGTAATTATGCATTTACTAATAAAACTATTACAATAAATAGTAATCTTCTTTTGGGTAGCTCGTATGTGTACCATTTGTTTTTATTTTGATTTTGTTTTCAAGTAAAACACCCTATAAAGGATGTTTTAAATCAGTCTAAACTTGAGAATACATAGATGTAGTGCTAATATGTCCATTTCTCAACCCATTAATGCTTGGCTAGTGAATATTAATGTATTCTTCTCTTGTTTCTATTGTTAACTTCTTAGCGGTTCCAACTGTTTTATTACATATAATCTTCCCAATGCTTTCTAAGAACTTTTTCAATAAATACTTTTGCAATATTCGGATCAAATTGTGTTCCAGAATTCATAACAATTTCCTTGATCGCTTGATCATTAGGCATCTTTTGTCTATAAACTCGATCAGCTGTCATTGCTTCAAAGGCATCAGCAACGCCAATTATTCTAGAAATTAACGGAATATTTTCTCCTTTTAACCCTCTAGGATATCCTTTACCATCCCAGCGTTCATGATGATACAAGGCATGTTTTGCTAAATCGGAAAATTGATCAGCAGTATTTAGTATTTGATAACCTATTTCAGTATGAGTTTTTATTATCTTGAACTCTTCGTTTGTTAGTCTTCCTGGTTTTTTAATTATCGAGTCAGCAATAGATATTTTACCTATGTCATGATATAAAGCAGCCGTTTCTAATAGTTTAATAGTGGGTTTTTCCATCTTTAAAGCTTTTCCAATAGAAACAGAAATAGAAGATACCCGTTGTGAATGAATTTTTTCTTCTTCATATTTCTCTGTTAACGTCTTAAAAATCGCTTGAATTGCTTTATTTCTATAACTACTCTTTTCGGAAATTTTAGCTTTTAACATATCATCTTCAGCAAACTTTTGGGCCTCTTCTAGAGTAATATCATCATTTGCTTTAATATAATATCCAGCCGCAATAGATATGGATATATTTTTAACTGATATTTTACTTATTTTTTCTGAAATATCGTTTATAAGTATATTCATATTCTTTTTAGTAGCATTTGGCATAATTGCAGCAAATTCATCTCCACTTACTCGTGCAACTACTTCTTCGTTAGGAATAATTGAACAAATTTCTTTGGATACTATTTTAAGAACTTCATCTCCAGTTTCATGGCCATAAACGTCGTTGAAAGTTTTAAGTCCATTAACATCAAAATTTAAGATTGCAAAAGGATATTTTTTTGATTTATTCAATTCATTCAGTTTTTCAGAATAGAATCTTCTATTATATAAATTTGTTAGAAAATCATGATAACTTGAATACTCTAATTCTCTTAAATGTTCAATATTTTTAGATATATCTTTGAATGTAACAACTGCTCCAATTAAAGTATCTCCATTAAATAGAGGATTACTAGAGTACTCAACGGGTATTTTTTCTCCGTTCTTTTTCCATAAATAATCTAATTCAATTCTTACTTTTTCTCCGCTTTTAAATGCTTTTCTCATCGGGCATTTACTCGCAGGAAATTCTGTACCATCTGAGTAAGAATGATGAATTAATTCATGCATATTCTTTCCAATAACTTCATCTTCTTGATAACCAAGTAAGTCAAGAAAACTCTGGTTAACAAAAGTACAATTTTCTTTTATATCAACACCATATATGGCTTCTTCAACATTAGCGATAATCATTGATAACTTCTTTTCACTAGCTCTTAATTTTTCGTTAGCAATATTAATTTCAGTCACATCACTAACTGTACAATGAGTTCTCATAAATTGGTGATTATTGTTATAAGAAATATTACCGTCGAAAGCGACTGAAATCACATTTCCATCTTGAGTTATCATTGGAAATTCTGAATGAATATTTCCATTTTTCTTAAATGTTTCAAATCTCTCTTTGAATCTATTTTTTGTGTCGTCTAGAAGTAAATCTCCAAACCATTTACCAATAACTTCATTTTTTTCATAGCCAAATATTTCCAACCACTTATCATTTACATCAATAAAACATCCATTTTCATCTAATGATTGATAGCCAAATGGAGCTTTTTCAAAGAGCTTTCGAAATCTTTCTTCACTTTTTTTAAGATTTTCAACTGCTATTTTTTGTTCAGTTATATCTTCTCCAGAACACAATACACCAATTATGTTGCCATCAGTATCATATAATTTAGTATTGTACCAAAAAATATCTTTTAAATTCCCTTTTGAATCTATTATCGGATTTTCATAATCTAGTGTATCAAACTTATTAGGAGTATTAACAACTTCTTTAAACGCTTTTTTAACTTCTTCTTTGATATCCTCAGGGATAAATTCATCAAACCAATTCTTCCCGATGATATCATTTTTTTCCACATTTAGAATACTATATCCTTTTCTATTTAATAACTGTATATTACCTTTTTTGTCTAGCAGAAGTATCATTACTCCAGCAATATCTAAATATTTTTGTGCTGTTAATTTTTCGTTTTCTAAATTTTTATAAGCTTCAGTAATTTCAGAAATATCTCTTGCATATGCAGAAACACCTATAATATTACCATCATCATCTTTAATCGGATTGTAATACGTTTCATATGTCTTAATAATAATATCGCCATATGTTTCTCTTGTAACATGTGCTTGCCCTTTTAAAGCTTTAGAATAATTCCGTTTTGATTTTTCAATATCTTCTGCATTGGAAATATAATCAAATATGCATCTGCCAACCTCAACATTTGCATTATAGGTATATTTCATAACTTGTTTATGTGTATTGTTGAAATATAGATAATTATAGTTTTTGTCAAGAGATAAAATAATGATATTTTTAGGACTATTTAAGCTTGCTCTTAACAATAATTGTGAATTTTTAAGTTCTTTTTCAGCGTTTTTAATTTTACTAACAGATTCTTCTCTTTCCGTAACATCGATGATAATAGAAAATAATAATGTTCTATTCTTATATGGAATTGGAGAAGAGTAAACATCTACATCTTTAATCTCTCCGCTTTTTAATCTATGTTTTAAAGTAAAGGAATTCTGTTTCCTTTCTGTAGCTTTTTTCATTAATGATTGAACTTCTTCTTTGCTTTGTATATTTAAATCCCATACACTTTTTGATAACAACTCTTCTTCTGTGTAACCATAGAAATCTATTGCTGAAGGATTAGCTTGAAATATCTTTCCAGTGTCAGATTCAATCATCAACATATTCGCGCTATTTTTCGAAAAAATTAAATGTCTTTGTTCAAGCAATTCTTCTAGTTTTTCTTGTTGTTTCTTAATCTCTGTAACATCTGTAATTAAAACAATGAAGTAATTTTTTTTCGGAGAAAATGCATCAACGTTGTACCATTTTTGTAAAGGTTTTGAAAAATCAATAAATCTTTTATGCACATTATTAATAGCAACCTCACCGTATACTGATATCCAATTAGCGGGATCCTTAGATATTTCTGGTAAAATTTCTGTTATATTTTTACCAATAATATTCTTACTTGAAAGTCCGGTTAATTTTTCAAATGCTGCATTCACTTCCAAAAATTGATAATCACAAGGATTTCCCTTGTCATCTAAGATAATTTTATGGTATGCATATCCTAATGGAGAATCAAAGAGAATACTCTTATAAAAAAACTCATTATCTTTACTTTTTTTCATGACTTGCCTCCAAACTTTACTAAAAAACCGATAATCAATACCAACTAAATGTAAAATATTTAATTATTTAATCTTTTTAACACTTTGTTTATATTAATTATTATATCACTTTATAAATAAGATTTTAATGCATCTGATAGAATTCATTAAAATATATATGAACGCTTCTTTCTAGTTATGCAAAGCTATTTTTACTTATATTTCTATTTTCTAGAATTTTTACGTTTTTTCCTATTAAGATATAGTTTTTTAAATAAATCGATTTTTAGGTAACAAAAAGGGATATATTTCAAACAAATAAAAAATCCCGGAATTTTAAACGGCCGTATATAGCCATTTATAATTTCCGGGACGCGGGTATTCGTGGTGGAGCTGTGGGTCCATGAAGCGAACCCGTATCAAATATATCTAAAGATCACTTTAATAGGAACGTATTTAGACATTAAATAGCATTTATCAAACTATAAAAATCAGGCCAAAAAAGGTGCACTGCTATGAAAAAGTAGGACACATATCCCCCCTCTAGGTTATAAAAAAGAGGATATCTACATATCATAACTAAATACATTATATCAAATGTTTATCTTGATGTATACATGGTATATGTTATTTATTTAATATTATTGATTGTTCTATATTCTACAGGACTTAAGTAATCTAACTTCCAAGATGGTCTGTTGTTATTGAAGTAATTTACATATACTTCAATAGCTGTCCAAGGATCTTGGAAGTCT
>CAZZPD010000003.1:0-12724 GCA_964655885.1 uncultured Candidatus Izemoplasmatales bacterium
AAATTCATGTTGGATTCCTTGCTTCTGCTTCTTATGTTTTAGCTCATGATGAAGGAGCTGCTGAAGTAATTCTTAAATCATTAAGATATGATGTTGATGATGATGGTAATTTACTAGAAGATGCACCACTTGTTGCTGGTTATAGATCTCAATTAATTGTAGCTGCTGATTCTGGAATTGAAACTGTAGCTGATTTAGATGGAAAAACTATCGCAATTTCTTCTTTCACTTCTACATCAGGCTTTGTTTGGCCAGCAAACTTATTAGCTGATAATGGATTAGATCCAATGGAAGATGTAACATGGCTTGACGCAGGAAGTCATGATGGAGCTGTTTTAGCAGTTATTAATGGTCAAGCTGATGCAGCATTCACATACAAAGATGCAAGACAAAGAGTTGTTGGTGACTATCCAAATGTAAATGAATTAGTTGTGTTTGTAATGAATACTGAACTTATTCCAAATGACACAATTTCAGTTTTACCTAATTTACATCCAGCACTTAAATATGCTATTAAACAAGCATTTATGAATATTGCTGAAACACCAGAAGGTTTAGCAGTTGTTGATGCAATCTATTCTCACCTTGGTTATGGTGAAGCTGTAGATTCAGACTATGACATTGTTAGAACTTATCTTGAAAGACAAGAAAGCTGGGACATCGGAGAATAACAGAGATTTTTTAAATATTAATTTTAATAGCCACCCTTGTTGGTGGCTATTAAATTACAGAGGAGTTAAATATGATTAGATTTGAAAATGTTTCAAAAACATATCCAAATGGTACAGTTGCACTAACTGATATCAATGTTGAAATAAAAGAAGGAGAATTTGTAGCAATACTTGGACTTTCTGGAGCTGGTAAATCTACAATGTTAAGAACTTTAAATCAAATTATTGATGTTACTGAAGGGCATATATACTTTAACAATGTTGATATTAATACATTTGAAATGTATGGAGATAATCCGGAAAAACAAATTGAAAAAAGGAAAAAAGCTGATGAGAACTTTGACCCAGAGATGCTTGACCTTAAAGAGATTGATATTACCGAACTTAAAGGAAAAGAATTAAGAAAAATGAGATCAAATATCGGTATGATTTTTCAAAATTTCAATATTGTTAAGAGATTATCTGTTCTTCAAAATGTTTTAACAGGTAGAGTTTCTTATAACCCATTATGGAGAACTATATTGGGTATTTTTCCTGAAAGAGATAAAGAAATTGCATATAAAGCTCTTGATAAGGTTGATATTCTTGAAAAAACTTATCATCGTGCTAGCGATTTAAGTGGTGGTCAAATGCAAAGGGTTGCGATCGCTAGATCTTTAGCTCAAGAAGCTAAGATTCTTTTAGCAGATGAGCCTGTTGCTTCTTTAGATCCTATTACTACTTTTGAGGTGATGGAATTTATTAAAAAAATTAGTATAGAAGATGGAATCACCGTAATTTCTAATCTTCATCATGTTGATTTAGCCTTAAATTATGCGACTAGAATTATTGGTGTTAGAGATGGTAAAATTGTTTATGATATTCAGGTAAAGGATAAACCAAATAGTAAAATTATTGATGATTTAGAAAAAGTTTACGGAAGACCTATTAGTCAAAAGGATTATATAGGTGATGAATAATGGCTCATCATGAAATTAAGAACTTACCTCTAAAGCCTTCAAAATTTAAGTTATATTCCACTATAGCTCTCATTTTCGCTATTATACTTAGCAGTGTTTGGTTTTCTGGCTTCGATATAATTGAATTGATTCGAGATTTTACGAACGGTTTTAGAATTTTAGACTCACTCTTTCTTCCACCAGATTGGTCTTATATTGATAATACAATGGGTCCATTACTTGAAACAATTCAAATGGCTATTGTCGGATCAATTGTGGGAGCATTATTTGCAATACCTGCATCTCTTTTTGCTGCAGAAAATTTTATTAAAAATAAGTTTTTAAATAAAACTTCTAGAGTAATATTAAACATCTTTCGTACAATACCTGCATTAGTTCTTGCATCTGTTTTTGTTGCTGTATTTGGTTTAGGTAGTTTTTCTGGTACATTGGCCCTTGCTATATTTTCGTTTGGTCTAATATCAAAGATGACTTATGAATCAATTGAATCAATAGATATGGGACAAGTTGAAGCATCTATTTCTGTTGGTAGTAGTAAATTAGAAATATTGAGATATTCAATTGTTCCTCAAGTTCTGCCTCAATTTATGTCGTATACACTTTACGCTTTTGAAGTAAATGTTAGAGCAGCTGCTGTATTAGGTTATGTAGGCGCTGGTGGTATTGGTCAAATATATCAAATTAATTCAAACTTAAGAAGATTTGATAGAGTTGGAATTATTATTATAATTTCTTTCGTTGCCGTATTGATTATTGATACGGTGTCAAGTTTGATTAGAAAGAGGTTGACATAATATGGAAAATAATATTTTACAAAAACTCCCTAATAAACCAAAAGCAAATTCAATAAAAAAGACACTGATTTATATATTAGTTATTTCTTTTGTTATATGGGGATTTGCTGATATTGAATATAGCGGTATCATGGAAACTGCTCAAGGCACAATAGCTGGTATGTGGAACGGTCTTATTCATCCTGATATTGAATATCTGATTAAATTAAATATTGATGGTCTGCCATATGCAATTGTTGAAACGATTGCTATTGCTATCGCAGGTACTTTTGTTTCAGGTATCTTAGCGATTCCTTTTGCATTACTAGCATCACAAAATATAGTTGGTTATAAAGTATCAAAAATAGGTAAACTAATTATAACTATGATTCGTACATTTCCAGAACTAATTTTAGCATTAATTTTCATTGCGATTGTTGGCCCTGGTGCTCCAGCTGGGATTTTAGCATTAGGTATTCATTCAATTGGTATGCTTGGAAAGCTTTATTCTGAATCCATAGAAAGTATGGATATTGGTGTTAAAGAAGGTGTAGAATCTTGTGGAGGTAATTCAGGAGAAATTCTTTTTAGAGCTGTTCTGCCCCAAGTTGCTCCTGAGTTCTTAAGTTATACATTATTTAGATTTGAAATTAATGTTAGAGCAGCTTCAACTTTAGGTTTAGTTGGTGCTGGAGGTATTGGTGCTCCTTTGATATTTGCAATTAGAAATAGAGATTGGAGTAAAGTGAGTATTATTTTATATGCTCTAGTGATAACTGTAACAATAATCGATATCATATCAAGTTCTATTAGAAAAAAATTAATATAATAAAATCGCTAGAAATTCTAGCGATTTTTTTAGTCTCTTTCTTTAATATTTCCATCTCGATATGCTTGTAATAACTTTTGGAGATCGCTGATTCTATCTTTTAATTGCTCTCCTTGATTCGTATCATAAATATATGTTCTTCGATGATTAATTTCTTCTGATCTAGTTATTGAAACAATATCTCTTTCTTTATCTATTAATTTATAGTAATTCTCAAATCTTTCATGTGATACTAAAAAATATGCATGTGAATCTGAAATTAAACTGTATCCACCAATATTTGTCTTATCAGAATATTCTTTTGACATACCACCATCGATACTGTATATTCTTTTATTAGCTAAAACAACATTATCTCCCTTAGTGATATCCAAAGGAACATGTCCATTAATGATTTTTGATTTTTCGAAATCTAATCTAAACTCTTCATATATTTTTTTTAAAACAACTGCTTCTTCTCTGTATTTATAATAATAATTTATATTTTCTTTATGAGTCTCTTTATCTTTAATAAAATATCTTTCAAATGTTCTCATTGCATCCTTACCAAATAAAGGTGAAGTAGCCCCTTGCCAAAGCATCATAAAATAATCTGAATCGTGATTGATTTTCTCATATCTATCTAAGTAAGCATGTCTTATTTTTTGTTCAAATATTTCAAACAAGTCTCTTCCTCTATATTCAAGTCCATCTATTTTTTGTGATAAAAATTCTCTGTTTTTACCAAGTGGAATTGCAGCGTGAAACAACAAATTATTATTATATACTAAATACATACTTCCATTGTGAATTAAATATCTAGCATGTTTTTGTAGCATTTCATTATGTAAAAATAATTGAGTTAAATGATCAATAACCTGTTTTTCTTCAGGGTGTAATTCATATGGATTATCTGGATTTACTGTTGGAAAATTACTATCAAGTAAATCATATATTTTACCATTTATATTAATGGTTTTTTCTTTATAATTGATTTTATCTAGTAATAATCTATCATTCAGATTAAAATCGGGATTTCTCTGTATTACTTGCTTTTCTAGTTTAAATTGAATAATGCTTATTGCTTTATGAATTTTAGCAACAAAACTTAAATCTTCATCTTTTTGATATCTAGATCCAAATCCTTTAGGTTGAAACTCTATACATGGATCATTCTTATAATATTTATCAGCAAATCTTGCTAGTGGAATCAAATTAATTCCGTAGCCATCTTCAAAGCAATCTAAGTTATTATATCTAGCTGCTATTCTAATTTCATTAGCAATCATAACTTGTGATCCACTGGCTGCACCTAAAAAAGTAATATCATGATTCCCCCACTGAATATCAACATTATTCATTTTTAAGAGTTTTTCCATAATTAAATGAGGACTTGGCCCTCTGTCAAATATATCACCAACTATATGTAAACGATCAACTGCTAATTTACGAATGAATCTACTTAATTCTAAGATGAATTTACTTTCTCTTTTTGTATCAAAAATTGCATCTATGATTGCTTTATAGTACATATGTTTATCTTCATGTGATTTAGATTCATAAATTAATTCTTGAATAATGTACTCGAATTCTTTAGGTAATGATTTTCTAACTTTACTTTTTGTATATTTAGTAACTATATGTTTAGCTAAATCAATCATTAAGTATAACTGTTCTTTCAAAGTTTCTCTAAATTCTGATTTTGGAAGTTTTTTTCTGTATTTATTTAACATATCAGTTGGATAGTAAATAAAAAATGCTAATCTATTTCTCTTCACAGTAGAAATATGTGGGAAAATTAAATCAATTTTCTCTCTAATGATTCCAGACGCATTTTTTAAATAATGATTAAATGCATCAAATTCTCCATGGATATCAGTAACAAATACTTCAGTTCCTTTAGGTAAATTTAAAATAGCATTTAGATTTATTAATTCAGAACTTACTGTTTGTACTGTTGGAAATTCTTTACTAAGTAATTCTAAATACTTGTTTTGATATGGCATCTTAGCCTCCTTAAAAATTATTTATCTTATGTAAATATTGTAAATCAATATATACTTTTAATCAACACCAAAATAAAAAGGAATGTTATTTACATTCCTAATGAGAATAATAATCCTAATCCTACTCCCAAGAATGTCCCTAAGGCGTAACCTATAGAACCACATATTAATCCTGGAACAGTAAGATTATCATTTTTTAACTGTTTTGTAATTGCTGGTACAAAAGCAGGACCGTATATCCCAGCTGTAGCAGTTACAATCATGCAATCACTATCGATTTTTAGTATTTTAGCTAAAACTAAATGAACTATAAAAGATCCAACTGTAATAATCCCATATAAGATAATTAAGTCCCCAAAATTAGAGCCAATAAGTCTTGAAAAATCTACTGATGAAGCTAGTGAAAATGAGAATACTAATACTAAATAATGTCCTAATATATTAGTTCCTTCTGTTTCTCTAATTTTTTTGTTAAATGATCCTATAATACCAAATACTGTAACACCAATCAACATGAGAGGAACTAAGAAATCTAACATTCTACCTTGTACTGATCCAGCTAAAATCCAAACCAGTATTCCAACTCCAGCACTGATAGCTGTCATTGCAAAAGCAATTAAAAATGATTTGAATAACCTCTTTGAAGTTTTGAAATCTTTAAAATTAAAATTTTCAGTATTTTTCATGGTTGATTCTTCTTTTAAATATGTATCTCTTATACTAGGTTGTAAAATTTTATCTATCAAAGGTTTAGCAAGTAATAATAAGAATATATAGAATACAGCTCCAATGATAATATCTGATAAATTAGCCAAAGCAATGATTTCAGTACTCAAACCAAAAATATTTGTTATCGCATTTAGATTAGGAGTCCCTCCTGTATACAATCCAATTGCAGCAGCTGAAAGCGCGTCTCCATCAACTAAATTTCTACCAAAAAATAGAAATACTAATGTTGAGACAAACACTACTGAGATTATTAAAGCCCCGAATGATTTTAATACCATTTTTGAAAGTTTTTTAGCTTCTTGAAGATTGGAGCCAAATAATAATAGAGGTATACCAATAGCTATAGCTGCGTAAGACCCTATTTCTCCAATATCTGTATTCAAATGAAATTCTATATTTGCTTTATTGATAGCAAAAACAATACCAGCTACGACTAAACCAAAGAAATAGGCCATACCAATAGTTCCAAAAATCTTTGTTAGCTTAAAATCTTTAAATCTAATAATTAAATATGGGATAATAAATATTAGAATTATTTGTAAAATATCTTTAATCATTGTTTTATTACCTTTCTGTAAATACGATAAGTTTTTGCTATTTCTCCACCAAATTTAGAAAATGAAGTTAGTGCTCTTTCATTTCCTTCCATCATTGTTCCTGCTTCAAATTCATTAATATTCATTATTTTGAAGTCGTCATAGATAGACTTATAAATATGTGCGTTTAATCCAGACCCTTGGTATTTAGGAACAACATATTGCATCATTCCTCGTACCTTTGTTATTTTTTTCTTACCAAATAATAACGTAAATAGCTTGAGTCTTCCCTTAGTTTTCTTAAATAACTGGTTATAATCTAATAAACAAAAAGCAAATCCTACAGGTTTTTCAGTTCCTTCTTCTCTAGCAATTTTAATTATTCTTGAATCTAGAAAAAATTTTAGATTCTTAGCTATCTCTCTAATTAAATCCACAGATGGTGTTTCTTGATAAATAATACCATGATCAGCTTCCAATAAAACTGAATGAATATCATCAATTTCTTTTTCTAAATTTTTAAAATTTATATTATCTACTCTTACATTATGTCTTCTTGCAAAAAATTTAGAAAACTTATCTAATCTAGGTCTAATATATTTAGCTTCTTCGGTCATGACACTAAATGTATCTTTATATTTTGTAAACCCATATTGTTCTAAAAGTTCTTGATAATATGCTTTGTTATAAGATGTGAAAATGACTGGGTCATATTCAAATCCTTTTACTAATATTCCTCTTCTATTGTCCGGATCATACGGAGTAAAACTTCCTTCAGAAACATATATGTTATTTTCCTTCATAGCTACTTCCATTTGATTAAATAGTTCATTAGCAACTAATTGATCATCATAAGCATCAAAATAAGACCAATAACAAATATTTACATTCTCCTTAGCATTATGTTCAAATGTATAGAGTAATCTACCTTTGATTTTATTGTCTTGATCTACAGATAAAATTGCTGTATATTTCTTACTTTTTATAACTTCTTGTATTAATTCTCTGTATAAAACATAAAAAAGAGGATAAATATAATGGGGATCATCTTGGTATAAATCCCTAACAAAATATATGAACCTCTTTAAATCATTCTTACTATTTACAGTTACAATCATAGTTTCCTCCGGTAATGGTGTTACTTATATTTTAACAGATAATTAGAATTTTTGTCCATGTATTAATTTAATATGATAAATAATAAATATGATACCTGAAACAAAAAGTGGCACTGGTACGAATAAAATAACAATTATTTTATCTATTACACTTTCAAATAAATCAAAGAACACAATGGATGCTATCGCAGCTAAAATAAGAAAAATACCTAATATAAAATTCTGTTTCTTTAAAAAATAGGTCAACAATATTAATACAATCCCTGGAGAAGAATTAATAATATAGCCACCTATTTTCACCCAAATTGAACCATCTAAGTCAAAGGCTGAAAAAGACATTATTAAAAAGAAAGCACCTACTATATATATGATGAATCTAAATATCTTAATAGTTATTCTCATAATTACCTCCCTTATTATTTTACAATAATGGAATTTTTATGTCAAAAAAAGAGTAGATTTTTATCTACTCATTTTTATGCTTTTTGTTTTGGCGTTTACTGGCTAAATCTAAATCTATGAATATTTTTTCTATAGCAAGATTTAGATTTTCTTCATCCATCATAAGTTTTACACTTCTTTTAATAATAGCTTCTTCGAATAATACTAGACATAAATATAAAAGGAACAAAATAGTACTTACAAAAAACCAAATTTCAAATAACGCACTATGCCAATATAAAATTACCATTAAAATAGAACCTATCCATATTACAATCTGCCAAATTATAATTGAAATTCTTAATCTAGGATTCGCTTTTGAAATCCAAATAGAAAAAGGGACAACAGCAATATATAAGAAAATTGCTAATGCGCCGCTTGTAAATGTATGCAAGAAATGCCAAAAAGGATATGTTTCTTTCAAAGCTGGTATTATGCCTGTAGCAATCAAAAAAATCGTAGCTAAATATATTGAGATAAATCCTAATTTACTATGGTACCCTTCAAGTTTAAATAAAGTAATTAAAGCTGATTCAATGGCAACTCCAGCTATCATAGACCATATGATAAATATCATCCGATAAGTAAAGAAATTCCCTATATTACTAAGCGTATAAATGAAAGGATCCTCTAATGTACCAAATACAAATGTAAAAACTAATGCGAATATTAGAAAACTCATAATAGCTGTTCTAGTTCTTCTTTGAAGTGTTAATTCCTTTTGAATATCATAAAGGTTTTTTCTTCTTAACTCTTCCCTGACTTGTTCATAATTAATACTTTCCATTAATCTCCCCACACATATGTCATATAAAAATATAGTAACAAACATATAAGCAAATGTCAAACACTATAAAACAAAATAATAAGCAAAACATTTAGTTTTGCCTATTTATTATTTCATAAAAGTTACTCTAATATCTTTTCAAAAAACACTAGCATTTACATTCTCCATCACTAGATGCTTTTAATTCTTGTAAGAAATTAATCATTTCATCAATAACATCAAAATCTATAATATACTTGTTCCATGTACCTTCTTTTTTTGTTACAGCTAAGCCAGAATCTTTAATCATCTTAAGATGATATGTTAATGTTGGTTGAGATATATTAAATTTTTCCTTAAATTGACAAGAACAGCAAACACCTTTTGCTAAGTTTTTTACAACTTCTATTCTATTATTATCAGAAAAAACTTTAAATAGTTTTGAATAATCCATATTATCCTCTTTCCATAGATATTTATCTATATTGCTATTAACTATAGTATAACATTTTTTTTATTTATTGAAAATATTTTACATAAAAAAAGAAAGTGATTAACTTCCTTTTTTTATAAGAAATGCTTCTTAACTTTTTATTACTTGAGGGGTAATAAATTTTCTGGTTTATGAAGATAAAATCCTTGTTGAATTGAACAGCCTAGTTCAGCTAATAGCTCGCTCTGCTCTTTCGTTTCAACTCCTTCAGCAACCATTTCTCTGTAAGTTAATTTTGTCAATTTTCTTATCATTTTAATAATTTCTTGGTTACTTATTTTATTGATATTTTTAATAAAATGCTGGTCAATTTTAATAATATCAAAATCAACACTTTCTAATACAGACAGCGATGAATACTCTGTACCAAAGTCATCCAATGCTATCATAAATCCACTATCTCTGTATTTGTTGATCATTTCTACACAATAATCTAAGTTATTCATGAATGTTGATTCAGATATTTCAACAAATATATCTTTTGTTTTAATATTGTTTTTGTCAACTATTTCCACGATATATTCATAGAATTCTTGATTTAATAATGATTCAGGTGATATATTTAGTGTAACTTTAACATTTCTAAATTCTTCTTTTTTTCTTACTTCTAAAAATGCTTCAACTGATTTTTTGATCATATATTTATCTAAACGTTGTAGTTGATTTGTTTCTTTAGCTACTCTAAAGAATGTTAATGGTGAAATATATCCTAAATCTTTGTCATTCCATCTTGATAGTTCTTCAATTATAAATATCTCGTGCGTATTACAATCAATAGCTTTTTGAAAGAAAACTTCAATTTTTTCATTATCTAGTGCTGTTTTAAGTTTATAAGCTATCTCAATATTGTTTTTGAGTCTTTCTTTCATAAACGGTTTAAATTCAAGAGGTGAATTAGAATTACTTAGGATCGCTTCTTTAAGTGCAATACTAGAATTTGTTAGTAATTCTTCTAAATCGTTCATATGATCATTTAATTTTGCATATCCAATTTTCTTCTCTATCTGTAAATCTAGATTATCAATTATATAGTTTGAAGAAAGGAATCTCTTTAATTTATCTAGAATTTCTAAATCATTTTTACCATTTATAGATAATATTACAAATTTCGACTCAGTATATCTAGCTATGATACAATCAAAATTGATTATTGATTTTAATTCTTTTACTACTTCATTTAATAATTTATTTGTTATATCATACCCATAGTAATTAGTTAGTTCTGTGAATTTAAGTATTTGAACAAAAAATGCTGATGCACTCTTAACTTTCTTGAATAATTTTATTTTTTCTAAGATGCCATATTGATTCATTAATCCTGTTAAGTAGTCTTTGTCAGTGTATAGATTTTTTATGGAATCTTTATCTACAACTACTGTTACATCATTTCCAGTAATTGTTATTGAGTCTAAATTTCCTTTATAGTCATAGTTGCTATAGTATTTAAGCAAGAACCACTTCTCTTCTTGATTACATAATTTTATTACTGATTTTGCTTTACTATCTTTTATAACATCTTCATACCAAGTCTTGCTATAGAAATCATTACTTGCAAATAAATCAAATATAGATTCTCCAAGTATTTCATTCTTTGTAATACCAAACTCTAGCAATGCAATATCATTTGCATAAATAATCTTACCTATTGTATCAATAATTATTACTAAATCTTCTTCCTCATCTTTTTTAGATAAAAATCTGTTATCTATTAGATTTAATTTACTATCTTTGTTATAATTAGGATTCATAACACCTACACTTAAAGCAAAATTTGAATATATATTAGATAATCTATTCGAAGTATACGATAATCCAGGAGTAACTAATGAATCAATATTATTTCTAAATTCTTTTGAATATAAATAAAAGATAAAAATTGATATTAAAACAAATATGATAAAAATATTGATAAGTGATTCTTTTAATATATAGAACAATGTGAACGATGAACCTTCAATAAATTTACAAATTATTGAGTCAATGCTGATAAATTTTAAAATATCAATCATATACTTACTCCTTTCATTTTGAGGTTTAGCGACATATTATGTCGTTTATATGCATATTATAATACAATTGATTGAACAAAAACAGCGCACATGTGTCGTATTTTAAATTAATTTGATTTTTATTCAAACAATAGACATGTCATATTATGTCGTTTGATAAAAAATAAAAAATAGCCGTTAGGCTATTTGATTTATCTATTGAATTTTGGATTTATTTTATTGAATACAAATTCTCTATAATTGATATTAAAATCTCCCTCAATTAAATTTGTGAACTTTTCAATTTTTGAATGATTTCCTTCCATCTGTAAAACATGATAACATTTTAATAATGAATCCTCGTATAGATCTCTTTGGCCCAGTGCATAATGTGATAACGCCTTAAAGTAATAAAAATACTCCCATAAATAATATTGTTTATGAATAATACCTCTATCTAAACCTAATTCACAGAAATATATTACTCTAGGGTAATCCTTTTTTATACCATGAATTTTTGCAATTCTCATTAAAATTAGTGTATAAATATAATCACTATCTCCAGACATTATATTGTCAGCATCCTCAAATATTGAATTCAGTCTTTGAAGAAGCATATCTTGTTGATTTCCCTTAAATACGCCAAGTAAGAAGCTTAGGATTAGGACTTCCACATCAGTATAATACTGTTGTTTAAGGATTGTAGGATAGTTAATTAATTTAGAAACTCGTTCAATTACTTCTGGTAAAGATAATTCTTTTGAGTAATATTTATACACGATATTTGCATGATTATAATATTGTCTTCCTTCAGATGAAATAATACGATCATTATCTAGTTCATTTTTTAATTTAACAGCGTTTTTATAATCATTATTTGCTACAGCATTGTAAAAAGCATTAATTTTAACGTACTGTTTGCTTTTTTCTTTTTCAAATTCTGATTGTAATTTTTTTGAAGTTAATCCTAATTTTTCAGCGAATTGACTAATTTTTTCATACGGAATAACACTTTCTCCACTTTTATATCTTTGGTACTGTCTAATGGATACAACTCCATCAACAAAATCATCTTGAGAAATATTTCTTCCGTATCTAATTTTTTCTAAATAATTACATAGTTCCAATGAATTCATATTAATTTTCCTTTATATGCGACACATATGCGCTGTTTTTTTCTCATTTGGTGTCGTATGATTAAGACGAGGTGAATAAAATGAAAAAAATATTATTTGTAGCAGTTTTAGTTTTAAGTTTAGGATTTTTTGGTTTTAATTTAAATAGTATGATCAACACTGACAAATTGCAAGTTGTTGATTTTGATGATTGTGGTGAACCTGAGTATGTTCTTCTTGATTTTGATGATTGTGGTGAACCTGAATATGTTCTTCTTGATTTTGATGATTGTGGTGAACCTGAATATGTTCTTCTTGATT
>CAZZPD010000003.1:12824-54810 GCA_964655885.1 uncultured Candidatus Izemoplasmatales bacterium
GGTGAACCTGAATATGTTCTTCTTGATTTCGATGATTGCGGTGAACCTGAATATGTATTATTAAAATCTAATGTAAGAATAGATTTATTTACTGTTTCTGATTTTGAAGATTCAGGAGAACCTGAATTTGTACCACCTAGAAGTTTAAGAATTGCATTTTAGCATTACTTTTAACATGACATCTATATGTCGTATTTAAGACATATTATACACATGTTTATTTGTAAAAGCAATATACTAATAATATAAAAAATATAAAAAATAGATATTAAAGGGGTAAATCTGAATGATTTACCTTTTAGTTAAAAAAAAACACCTTACTATACATGTAAGGTGTTTTTCATTATTTCAAATGTTTATTTAACTATCTTTTTTTCAGTAACTGATTTTTGTTTCGAAGTAGGTTTTTTAGTAACTGATTTTTTTGATTGTTTCAAAGATAATTCTTTATCAGCTTCTTGCATTTCTTTTCTATATTGTTCGACCTCTTTAGGAGATGCTAAAACAAAGTGACCTTTCTCGATTTCAACAAAATCAGGTTTATTTGTTTCTGAATATTGATGAGAAGATGGATTATAATTTATCCTAACTCTATCCTTTTCAAATCTTGGGTCAGGTCTTGGAATTGCAGAGAATAAACTCTTAGTATATGGGTGTAATGGATGTTTAAATAGTAATTCTGAGTCAGCCATTTCCACTACTTTACCATAATACATAACACAAATTCTGTTACTAAAATACTTAACAACTGATAAGTCATGAGCAATAAATAGAATTGTTAAATTCAATTTTTCCTTTAGTTTTTTTAATAGGTTGATTACCTGTGCTTGAATAGAAACATCTAGCGCACTAATTGGTTCATCAGCAATTAATAATTTAGGATTAACAATTAAAGCTCTTGCAATACCAATTCTTTGTCTTTGACCACCTGAGAATTCATGTGGATATCTAAAAGCGTGTTCAGGAAGTAATCCAACAGTTTCAAGTATATCAAATACTCTTTCATCGATTTCTTTATCCGTGAATCCGCCTTGGATTATTAGACCTTCAGCAATAATTTCTCTAACAGTCATACGAGGGTTTAGTGAAGCAATTGGATCTTGGAAAATCATTTGAATATCTCTCATGATTTCAACTGTTTCTCCTGTAAATGCATTATCTTTTTGAATATCTTTAATTAATTCCTTTTGCTCACTAATGTATTCTCTTTTTTCTTCTTTTAGTTGTTGAATAAGTTCTTTATCACCATTAGCTTCTTTTATTTTTGCTTTTGTCTCTATTTTTTTAGCTTTAATATTATCTATTTGGGTTTGGATTCCACCACCGATTCTTCTACCTCTATAGAAAATTTCACCATTAGTTGGATCATATAGTTTGATAATTGTTCTACCTGTAGTAGTTTTACCACAACCAGATTCACCAACTAAACCGAATACTTCACCTTCATAAATATCAAATGATACATCATGTACTGCTTTTACAGTTAACTTATTTTTACCTTTACCACTAGTAAAGAATGTGTTGAGGTGTTTAACCTCTAGAATTTTTTCGCTCATAATTTAATTTCCTCACCTTGCTCTTTAACTCTTTTTACATTTCTAGCGATTCGGTTTTTAAGTACTGTAGGCATTTCCACTTTTGGAGCATCTGGATGTAATAACCAAGTTGCTGCATAATGTGTATCTGATATTTTAAAATATGGTGGTTGTTCTTCGAAATCGATTTGTAGTGCGTATTCATTTCTGGCAGCAAATGCATCACCAGTAGGTGGAAAATGCATATCTGGTGGTGTGCCAGGAATAGCATATAAAACTTCTTTAGACTCTAAATCAGGCATTGCTGATAGTAAAGCCCAAGTGTATGGATGCTTTGGTTGATAGAATATTTCATCTGTTGTTCCATATTCTACTATTTGACCAGCATACATAACTTCAACTCTATCTGCCATGTTAGCCACAACACCAAGGTCATGGGTAATAAATATAACAGAAAGGTCTCTTTCTTCTTTAATTCTATTAATAAGTTCCATAATTTGAGCTTGAATTGTAACGTCTAACGCAGTTGTAGGCTCATCACAGATTAATATTTCTGCATTATTAGCCAATGCAATAGCGATAACTATTCTTTGTCTCATACCTCCAGAAAACTGGAATGGATATTGATTAAATCTTTTTTCTGCTTCAGGAATACCTACTTCTTTCATTAGCTCAAGTGCTCGCACTTTTGCTTCTGATTTAGTAAGCCCTAATTTTAAATATAATGCTTCTGAAATCTGCTTACCAACCTTCATAATTGGATTAAGTGAAGACATTGGGTCTTGGAAAATCATTGAAATTTTAGTTCCACGTAATTTATGGAAGTTTTCTTCATTAATTTTCATTAAGTCAATAACATCTTCTCCAAGTTCTTCTTCGGTTTCAACTTTTGCAGATCTCATGTGCTTTAATCCACTATTATAATAATATATTGAACCTCCAGCATGAATTGAATTTCCCGCTAAGATTCCCATAATAGCTCTTGATGTAACTGATTTCCCTGATCCTGATTCGCCAACTATAGCAAGCGTTTCACCTTTATATAAATCAAATGTTACACCTCTAACAGCTTTTAATATTCCTTGTTGCGTTCTAAAGGAAATTTGAAGATTGTCAACATGTAAAACTCTTTCTTTATTTTCAGCCATTATTCTTCAACTCCTCTCAATGATGGATTAAATGCATCGCGTAACCCATTACCAAACAGATTAAAACTTAACATCAACAGTGAGATAAATATCGCTGGGAATAATTCTAAATAGAAATGTGTTTTTAATACTAATTGACCATTAGATAATAGTCTACCAATACTAGTCGTATCAGCATAGTTAATAATACCTAAGAATGAATATGTTGATTCTGTAAAGATTACTCCAGGTATATAAAGCACAAAACTAGTAATTAATGTACCAATTGCATTAGGTAAAATATGCTTAAACATAAGTCTTTTATCATTTGCTCCTAAAGTTCTAGCAGCTAAAACATATTCACGATATTTGTATCTATAAAACTGTGCTCGAGTTAACCGGGCTATACCTAACCATCCTGTCATTGTAAATGCTAAAATTACTACCCAAATTTTATTTCCATATGTTAGTAGTAAAATAGACAAAATTGCCAGGAATGGTAATCCACTCAATATTTCACTAAGTCTTTCAATTACTAAGTCAACAATACCTCCAAAGTATCCAGAAATAGAACCAATAATAACACCAATGATGATATTAATTGAAGCTACAGCGGTAGCAATCATTAATGATACTCTTGCACCCTTCCATAGTTCAGTAAATAAATCTCTACCTTGATCATCTGATCCAAATACAAATTGCACATCAGTATCATAAATAACATCTAAAAATTCAAAAAAGTGAATATTTACTTTGTATGTCCCATTAAGCTCTGGTGCATCATTGATAATAAGAACTTGATCATCATTATCTGGATTGTCATCATTTAAAATGCTATTATCATATTCCTTAACTCGTTCATATTCGTCAATCGCTAAAGATGTTTTAGTTTGATAACTCATCTGCCAGTTTGTATATGCATAATAATCTACTAGCGCATCAATTTGTCCTGCACTATTTACGTCATCCTCATATAACTCAATAATAATTTCTTCTGGAACTTCATATTCAAAATATCCAGGGAAATTTGTAACTACTTTATTTCCGCTCCAAAAACCACTCTCTACATTTTCAATTTTAGGAGGTAGTTTTGCTAATCTATTAGCCCATTTTTGATTTGTATCATTTAAATCATAACTCACTAAAAATGGTCCAATAATTGCCATTATTATCAAGATAGATAATATGATTGCTGCAACAACAGATGCTTTATTCTTTCTAAATCTAATCATTGCATCTTGAAAATAACTCAATGATTTTGTTTGCATTTTTTGATCATAAAGAATTTTGTCAGTTTGGACAAGGACGAATTTTTCTTTAGGAATTTTTTTCATTTCACTCATCGTCTTCCACCACCCATTCTAATTCTAGGGTCAATCACACCATAAGATAAGTCAACAACTAGAATTGCAAATAATGCAACTATTTCATAAAACATCAGATATCCCATAATTAATGGGAAGTCTTGATTTTGGAATGCTTCTAGATAAATTTTACCAATACCGGGAACCCTAAATATTCTTTCAGTAATTAATGAACCACTAATAATAAATATGAATCCACCTAATAATGAAGGGGCAATTGGGACCATAGCATTTCTTAAACCATGTCTAACTGTAGCTTGTCCTCTTGTTAAACCTTTAGTTCTACATAATAACATAAACTCTGAGGTTAAAACTTCAGTTAATTCAGCTCTAGATGTTCTAGCAAGACCTGCAACTCCACCTACTAATAATACGAAAATAGGCATTAAGTAAGAAGAAACTCCACCCCAGAAGTCACCTTCCCAATCGACCGAAGCAAAAACATATGGTGTATCAATCCACTCCCATACATAAACAACATAATATTGAAGCATTGTCCCTACAACAAAACTTGGAACAGAAATAAAAATTATAATTCCTACAGAAATAATGTGGTCAGTAAGTTTATTCTTTTTAAGCGCTGCCCACACACCAAGTCCTATACCTATAGGTATGCTCAATAGATATGGTACAATGTTTAATTTCATTGATACCGGAATACGTTCTTTCATAATATCCCAAACATCTCTACTTTTAGTAAGGGATCTTCCCATACCCTCACCAGTAAATAAGTTTGTAGCCCATATCCAAAATTGTTCTAAAACAGGTTTCCCATATCCTTCCCGTTCTTCAATCATAGCTTTTAACTCTGGATCTACTCCTAAAACAGCTTGTTCATAATCAGGTAATTGTTTAATGATTATGAAAAATAAAAATATAATCAAAGCTGCTGTAAAGAAGATCAAAATTATACGCTGTAAAATATATCTTCTCATGAAAACTCCATTCTTTACATAAACAACCCTAACAGAATAATACTGTTAGGATTGTTATGTAATATTAATATAACATTAATCTTAATTATTTCTTAAATTTTTATAAAATTATATAATACTATTCAGCAGCTATATACATGTATTTTAAGCCGCCCCAGCCCATCCAAGCGTGGTATGAATCTGCTTCAAATACAATTCTTGAACTGTATACTGTTGCTGCAACACTTGTAAATAGAGGAATAGCGATCATTTGATCTAATAATACACCTTCCATTGCTGCAGTAATTGCATCGAAATCATCAGTTTTACCTGCATAATTTACATCTGCAACATTATATAATTCATCATATGCATATTGGAATAACTCATCAAATGTACAAGTTAAGTTTCCATCTTCATCAAACTCAGCTAACAATAATACCCATTTGTCATATTGAGTAGTTTGAGCATCAGTTGGTTCAGTTAAAGTTTGATAGTCAGCAATCCAAGCTTGAAGTGCTGCCTTAGAATTTGGAAGTGGAACTACAACTTCAGCATCCATTGTATTAAATCCTTTTTCTAGCATTGTTACAGTGTCAGCACTATTATAAACTTGTCCAAGTAATGATGGAGCGTTAAAGTCAACACCTTGCCATCCACCAAATGTCATATCAAAGTTACCTTCATCCCAAGCAACATCTAGTGCATCACCAGATACAGCTACTAAATCAAGAATGAATTTAGGTTTATTAGAATCAGCATCATTGAAAATATTTTCAACAGTTGATTTAACCCAGTTAGCAACTTTCCAGTTTGTTTCAGCATCATAGAATTTATATTCAACGTGAACTACATCACCATCTTCGATATCTTCAGCTGTAACAGCTTCATCATATGCTTCATCGAACAATGTTTTAGCTAAAACAGGATCATATCCATAAGTTTCAGGTGCATATTCTGATAAAACATCGATTCCAGCTTCTGAACCTCTATATGGGAATGGGTTGTATTCTGTTGAAAGATATACAGGACCTAAGAAACCATATGTAGGTGCAGCAGGTGCTCTAACTTCTGAAGCGAATTCATCACGGTCAATTGCGTAATAGAAAGCTTTTCTAAATTTAACATTTGATAAGATAGGGTTAACTGGATAAGATCCACTTGAACTACCTTGAACATTAAATGCAAATCTAAAGAAAGTAGTAACAGGACTTAGTCTTAAGTATGGGCTATATTTAAATTCATCGAAATAATCTCCAGAAGCACTAACAATGTCTAAACGTCCAGCTTTAAATTCTTCAATAGCAATACTTTGATCTGATATAAATTCGTAGCGAATATGTCTTATTCTATAATCATCAGAATAGATATAATCATCTCTTGCATCTAATACAAATAAAGTATCAGCTTCCCAAGTAGTTAATGTATAAGGTCCATAAGATACTAATGGATTGTCAATTGTACCATAAGTAGTTTGAGTTCTACCAGTATTCATTCCAGCTTCATATTGAACTTGATGAACAACACCAGTAATTCCACTCATTAAGTTTCCTTTAACATCCCATGCAGTTTTTGCATTTGCAAGTGTTAATTCTAAAGTATAATCGTCTGTAGCTTTAATACCAACAGTTGACCATTCTACTGTAACAGCATCATAGTAAGTAAGTACTCCACCTACAGGAACGCCATCATCACCAACTGTAGCAAAGTTACCAGCAGCATCAGCATAAGCAGGTAATGCTCCAGCCCAATCATTTGCTGAATCTTGAGCAGCAGTTTTAACAGGTAATTCAACTCCATCAAGGAACCAACCAGCTTCAGGTGCTAAAATTCCAGTACCATCATCATTCATCATGAAAGTAGCTCCAGCTTCAGTTTCAAGGAAGAATCTTCCACCTTCAGGATTGTAATCAGTCCACCAGCCTTCGCCCCAGTCTTCTAGGTAAGCTTCAGCTCCGCCAGGTCCTACTAAATGATCACTACTATATGGAGAAGCTTTATCTACATAATAAAGTGGCCAATCTTCATGACCTATAACATGACCATAAAGTCCATATCCTCTTTCAAATAAAGTACCATCAACTTCATAAACTAAGAATCCAAATTCATCTTTGTCAGGTGAATTTTGTTTATAGTAAGTTTCAGCATTTAAAATTGGTAAACTTGTTGGATCGTATAATCCAGATGCACGAATGTTAAGTAATAGTGGATCCAATAATTGTTTCCAAGACCATTCAAATGTATTTGCATCGATAGCTGTACCATCTTCAAATTCTAAATCTGTACGAATTGGAATTTCCCAAACCATACCGTCACCATTAACGTCAACAGGTTCTCCTGCAGCCATTGATGGGAATCTACCATAAGGTAAGTTAGCAGCTCCAGCAGAGAAGTCGCCTTCTACTGTAGCTAAACCATCAGCTATAGCAGTTGCCCAATCATAGTCACCAGTGTATAGTGAATCAGTTAAGTAACCATACATTGTAGATGATTGTGCCAACATTTGTGAGTATGGGTTTAAATTTGATACATCTGATATATAATTCATATATGTTGCATCTAAATCCCATGCAAGTTGTTCACCGGTTGTAGTAGGTGCAGCAGTTGTTGGAGCTGCAGTTGTTTGACCTTCTACTGTTGTTGGAGCATCAGTAGTAGGTGCAGCTGTTGTAGCTTCTGTAGTTGTTTGACCACATGCCACTAAACCAAACACACCGAGAACAGCGATAATTACAAGTAATAATTTTTTTCTCATTTTTTCTCTCCTTTTTATATTTGTTTATGTAATTTTACTACATCTTGCTGAAATAGTCAATGACTTCTAATATATTAACGCGTTTTTTTTGCTCTTGTTTTAGGCATTTTTTAAAATTATGCAAAATATTGATTTTTTTATAATGTTTGTGGTATAATCTATTGGATTTAAATTATATTGCTAAAATTCATTTTAAACATTTAAATATTTTAATATTTAACTAAATAATTTTATCGAAATTGTTGTTATTTATTTTATTTTTTTTGTTTAATTAATATATTTAGCAAATTTTGAGTTTATTTTGGAGATTTAAATGAAAGAAATTAATAAAAAGACTAAATTCAAGAAATTAGTTATATATTCCTTATCAAGTATCCTATTTGGAATCTTGATATTTATCATAACGACTCTTACTTTTAATGCTGAAACTTATCAAGATTATATGGATAGCCTTTTAGTTGCAGGAGTTATTGTATTTTCAATAGGTTGGTTATTATATATTACCAATGCGGGAATTTTTAGTTTAGTAGCTTATGGAACCCAGAGATTTTTTAATGCCTTACTTAAAAGGAAACATAGAACCTACGAAGATATGTTGTTCAATAGATCAAAAGTGGATATGCTAGTTATTTTCTCATTATGGTTGGGAGGATTTATTGTTCTACTTGCGGCTATTGGAATGTATATCTATTATTATACTGTTTTAATATAGAATATATTTATAAATATGAAAAAAACACGGATTTTATTAGTCCGTGTTTTTGTTTGATTTAATTTATTCTGATTGTTGATCTAATAATGCTTGTGCAATGACAGTTGCCATTTCAGAATCACTTGTAGGATCTTCCATATAGTAATCTACTTCTATTCCGCCTTCAGTATGAAGATATTCATATCCATCAATTTCATTACCAGTTCTATATTTTAGAGAATTCAAAGAACTAATAACAATCATTGAACCATCTGGCGTGTATATTGGAGTAATTGAACATTCTCCACCACCACTTTGTTGACCAATAATAGTAGCGACTCCAGTTTGTTTAGCCATTGAAACCATTAGGTTTGCAGCACTAAATGTTACTGATGAAGAAGCTATAAACCAATTGTAATCATAAGCTACATATTCACTTTGAATATAATATGAGACAGTTGAACCATCAGTTGCATTTTGACTATTATAGATAACACTTTCTTCAGTCATATATCCAAATGTTCTAAATACAGCTCCTACATTACCACCAGTATTATATGTTAAATCAATAACAACATTTTCTATGTTTGCTGGTAAATTACCTAATGCCATGTTTACTACATTCGGTGTATCAATATTAAATCCACTTATATAAATAACTGCAGTTACATTATCATCTAAATATCTTACTTGTGGTACGCTTGTAGTGCTTCCATATAATGCTTCTAGTTTATCTTCAATTCTCCACATACCATTATAGAATGATATCGTTTCTGGTCCTAAATCACTAAGTGATAAGGTTAAATTATCATTAAAACTTAAGTCTGAATAATATCCTGAATATGAATGACTTGAATGTAAATCATCTAAGTCATATACTAATGTAAATATAGATTCATATAAAGCTCCATCAGATTTTGCTAAAATATCTTTTGCATAAGGTAATAAATAATCATATCCACTTTCAATTTGCTTGTAATCTTTTAATCCATAGAAATAATCAAGTGTTAATGCTAAGAAATGATAAGTTGCGTCTTTCATATCTTGTTCCATATTTAAGGCATTGTAACTACTTGTTCTAGTTTGAGCAGGAAGATCTTCATCACTAAAGAAATCTACGCCCCATAGTTTATCTCCATTGTAGTATACACTATAATATTGTGAGCTATTAAATAATAAATTTGTAACATGCAAAGGCATTAAGTAATATGTGTTTTCTCCTTCAGTATACGTAATAATATCAAAATTATATTCTCCCAGCGGAATTACCACTTGGTTACCAGGAATAAAATCATAGTCTGCGTAAATTAATCCTTCACCATAATCGCTTTCTGTAGGCATAGAATAATTATCAAAGAAATCAAAAGACTCTACTGTAAAAGTATTAGCTGTAAAATCTATTGTAGCTTTATATAATTCAGTAACCATTTGTCCATCAAAATCTTCATAAGTTACTTCGTAGCTAACTTCTAAAACATCAGTACCAACAGGTGTATATACTAATTGTTCAGCGTCAATAACACCTTGACAAACACTAACGAATGTTTCTACATCAATATAAGGTAGTGTTCCATCATTAACATAGAAAACTTCAACTTCATCAATTGGTTCTACCGTATACTCTTCACTTAAAGATTCAAATGGCAATAAAACTGATGAAGTAACAGCTACTTCAGGTTGAGCTTGGACTGTATAAGTCAAAACTTTAGAATCAGTTGCACTACCTAAAGTTCCTGTAATAGTAATATCTACCACTACATCATCTTCACCAACTCCAGGTCTAATAACAGCACCATCATTAGTTACTACTTCTGTATTGCTTGATGAATATGTAAACCTAGTAAAGTTAGCACCAAAAATTGGAAAATCAATTCCGTCTTCAAAATCTATTGCTGCTAAGTCCAAAGCTAATTTTTCTTCATTAGTTAAAGGTTTTATTGAAACTGTTACTAATGCAGTTTCTGTTGCTGGGTTTCCGGCAGTATCAGTTACAGAATAAGTAATTGTATATTCTCCAGCAGTTTCTAAGTCTACTGATGATGTGTCTACTGAAATTTGATCAGTAATATCTCCATCAACATCATCGGTAGCTGTTACACCGTCCATATAATTAGGTGTTGGGTCATCAATATAATAATCAATATCTACAACTCCAGAAAATACTGGCGCTGCTGTATCAACTGTTGTAGGAGCTAACGTTGTAGGCTCCAATGTAGTAGGTGCTTGCGTAGTTGGTGCTTGTGTAGTTGGTACAGCTGTTGATACTGTTGTTGTTTCTCCACATCCTACTAAAGCAAACACAAATAATAATAGTGTTACAAAGCTTAATAATTTTTTCAATCTAAATTCTCCTCTCTCTTCTTGTTAAAACTTTTTTAGTAAAAAAAATATCTAGATTATTATAACGTATATTTTTACTAAATACAATAATTTTTAACTAAATTATACATTTGCAAATTTGTTATTCTCTAATGCTTTTTGATCCCTTCCACCAAGAAGAGTCCCAGTTCAAGGAACTAAGTGAGTAAATGGTGAGATGAATTGGGTTCTAAATAAAAATATACGATAATATTTCTAAAAATCATAGACTAAATTTTTTAAATAAATGTTATTATATTTATAATAAGAAATAAAGGAGCGATTTTTATGAAGAAAACTGACTGGATATTTATATTCATTTTTTTATTAATTATCTCAATATTTATTATCCCTTATACAAGAACAGGATTTGAAAATCTAACAGATAATTATCCTTATATAATGGGGTTTATAAAAACATCAATTCTAGCTAGTTATGGAGAACTATTAGCTAGCAGATTATTAACAGGAAATTATTTTTCTAGAAAAGGAGTCATTCCAAGATTTATTGTATGGGGAATACTAGGAATGGGATTTGTATTAATGTTTAAAATATTCTCTTCTGGAGTAATAAGCGCTATGAGTAATTCATTACTTCCAAATGTAGCTAATCAAAACTTCTTGGGAGATTTATATAGAGCATTTATGACTAGTTTAATCATGAATTTAATTTTCGCACCTACATTTATGATATTACATAGAATTACTGATACATATATTGATCTTAAAAATGAAAGTAAAAAGCAAATCAAAACAAATGAAATTATTGAAAGAATTGATTGGAATAGTTTCTTTGGTTTTGTTATTTTTAAAACAATTCCTTTATTTTGGGTACCAGCTCATACAATAACTTTTATGTTGCCAGAGAATTACCGAGTTTTAATGGCAGGTTTCTTATCCATTGCTTTAGGATTAATACTTACCTTCTCAAAAATGAAACACAAGAGAGTACATAATGATGAAAAGTTATCGTAAAGAGTTATGGTTTAATACGAACCATAGAAGAGCATTTATCAACATTACTAGACAAGTAGAATCATGTATCAAAGAAAGTAATATTAAAGAAGGATTTGTTTTAGTAAATGCAATGCATATTACTGCTTCAGTATTTATAAATGATGATGAATCTGGACTTCATCATGATTTTGAAAAATTCTTAGAAAGAATAGCACCTGAGAAGCCATATAGTCAATACCAACACAATGGATATGAAGATAATGCTGATGCTCATATTAAAAGACAGTTATTTGGTAGAGAAGTTGTGTGTGCTTTAACGAATGGTTGTCTTGATTTCGGACCGTGGGAACAAATTTTTTATGGAGAATTTGATGGGATGAGAAACAAAAGGGTTTTAGTAAAAATAATTGGTGAGTAGCAATCAATACTCACTAATTTCTTATTATGTGAATATTTATTCATGTTTTTTAACATATGTTATTGCATAAATAGAAATATAATGTTAAAATTATTAAAAATACAAAATGTTTAGGGGGAAAACATGACATATTTGTTGTACATTGCATGTGGTTTAAGCTTATTAGCTATCATTTATGCTTTTTTACTTTACAAAAACGTAATGAAGGCACCAGCTGGAGAAGAGAAAGTACAAAAGATCTCTAAGTTTATTAAAGAAGGTGCAAATGCTTTTATGAAAAAAGAGTATACAATTATCATCATTTTCGTTATTGTAGCTTTTTTTGCGGTGGGATTTTCACCGTTAGGTTTTGATGTTTCAATTGCTTTTGTTTTAGGAGCTATTTTTAGTGCTCTTGCAGGATTAATTGGAATGAAGAGCGCTACCGATTCAAATTGTAGAACAACTACTGCTGCTCAACACAAAGGAATGCAAAAAGCCTTGAGCGTTGCCTTTAGAGGCGGTGCCGTGATGGGTATGAGCGTTGTAGGGTTTGGTTTATTAGGAGTTATTCTTGTATTTACAATTACAAATCAATTTCTAAATATAGCTGCGTACGACGCTGTTGAAATCGCTGCTGGTTATAGTTTAGGTGCTTCTTCAATTGCATTATTCGCACGTGTTGGTGGTGGTATCTTCACTAAGGCCGCTGATGTTGGTGCTGATTTAGTTGGTAAAATCGAAGCAGGAATTCCTGAAGATGATCCTAGAAATCCAGCTGTAATTGCTGATAACGTTGGCGATAACGTAGGGGATGTTGCTGGTATGGGTAGTGACTTATTAGAATCTTATGTAAGTTCAATTATTGGAGCTGCTACTATTGGGGCTTTATGGTATCAAACTCAGGGAGTTATCTTTGTAATCATCGTTGCTGGATTTGGAATTTTTTCTTCGATGATTGGTTCTTTATTTGTAAGAGGTAAAGAAGGATCTAACCCACATAGAGCTTTAAAATTAGGAACTTATGCTAGTGCAGGATTATTCGTATTGATCGTGTTTTTATTAAACTGGTATTTTGTTAAACAAGGTATTTTCGTTATTGATTCAAATCATTTGAATTTTACATTTGGACCATTCTTTTCTGTAATTATTGGTTTAGCAGTTGGATTATTTATTGCATTTATTAGTGAGTATTACACTTCTGATAAATATAAATATGTTAAAGAAATTGCTAAACAATCAGAAACTGGTCACGCCACTAATATTATTGGTGGATTTGCAACCGGTATGCAAAGTACTGCCTTTCCAGTTATCATGATTGCTTTAGGAACTGTATTTGCTTATTATTTTGGTGGTTTATACGGTATTGGTTTAGCAGCTGTTGGTATGTTAGGTACAGCTGGTATGACAGTATCAGTTGATGCTTATGGACCAATTGCTGATAACGCTGGTGGTATTGCACAGATGGCTAACCTTAAAAAAGAAGTTAGAGAAATAACTGATGAATTAGATAGTGTTGGTAATACTACTGCTGCTATAGCAAAAGGATTTGCTATAGGCAGTGCTGCCTTAACTGCATTAGCATTATTTAGTGCTTTTACAGAAGCTGCAGGATTAAGTGGTATTAACATAACAAAACCTAATGTCATTGCAGGACTTATGATTGGTGGTATGTTAGCATTTTTATTTAGTTCTTTAACAATTAAAAGTGTTGGTAGAGCTGCTAATAAGATGATTGATGAAGTAAGAAGACAATTTAGAGACATGCCAGGTATTATGGATGGAACTCAAATTCCAGATTATGCTAAATGTGTAAGTATCTCTACAGGTGCTGCATTAAAAGAAATGATATTCCCAGCAATCATTGCTATTATAACACCATTAATCGTCGGTTTCTTGTTTGGAGCTGAGGCATTGGGTGGTATGCTTGCAGGTACACTTATTTCTGGTATTATGTTAGCAGTATTTATGGCTAACGCTGGTGGTGCTTGGGATAACGCAAAAAAATATATCGAAGCTGGCAACAATGGCGGTCGAGGAAGTTTAGCTCATCAAGCCGGAGTTACCGGTGATACAGTTGGAGATCCTTTAAAAGACACTGCGGGTCCTGCTATTGATATTTTAATTAAATTGATGACCACAATTAGTTTAGTATGTGCTACATTATTTGGTGCAGGAATCATTTAAGAAATTAAAACATTTGACTACTGGTAATCAGTAGTCTTTTTTTTGTTTTTAGTTAGGTTATTTAAATAATCTATGTTAAAATTATATTAACAAAACAAAGTGAGGTATATTATGAAATTTAAAGATTTTAAGTATCAGCGACCTGATACGGAAAAATTACAAAACAAGATTATTGAGTTAACTGCTTTAATTGCGAGTGGATACCCTGTAGAAACTGAAATTGAAGCAATGCAAAGTATGTTTGATTTAATGGATGACTATGAATCAATGCAGACACTAGTTAGTATTAGAAATTCACTAGATACAACTGATAAATTCTATGAGGATGAACAAAACTTTTTCAATGAATTCAATCCTAAGTTACAAGAATTTACTCATAACTTCGATTTAAAAACCCTTAAGTCAGAACATAGAGATAAACTAGAACAAAAATTTGGTTCTTTAATGTTTAAAATGATTGAACAACAGTTAAAAACATTTAAGCCTGAGATTATTCCAGATTTACAAGCTGAAAACAAACTTTCAACTGAGCAACAAAAACTTATGGCTAGTGCTAAAATCGAGTTTGAAGGTGGAGTTTATAATCTAAGTCAAATGGCACCTTTTATGCAAGATTTAGATAGAAATAAAAGACATCGTGCTCAACTTGCTGTATCTAATTTCTTAGAAGAAAAAGAGAAAGAAATTGATAGAATCTATGATGATATGGTTAAAGTAAGAACTAAAATAGCTAAAACACTAGGATATGAAAACTTTGTTCAATTAGCATATGATCGTTTAGGTAGGGTTGACTACACAGCTAAAGAAGTTAAAACATATAGAGATCAAGTTTATAAAGAGGTAGTTCCTATTGCAACCGAATTAACAGCTAGAAAAGCTAAAAGAATTGGTATAAAGAATCCTAAATCTTATGATTTAACTTTATCTTTTAAATCAGGTAATCCTACTCCAAAAGGAGATAGAGCTTGGCAAGTTGCTAGAGCAGTTAAAATGTATGATGAATTGAGTCCTATCACTGGAAAGTTCTTTAGAAGAATGGTTGATATGGAAGTGTTAGAATTAGACGCAAAACCAGGCAAATCAGGTGGCGGTTATTGTACATTTATACCTAATTATGACACACCATTTATTTTTGCCAATTTTAACGGCACTCAACACGATGTAGAAGTGTTAACACACGAAGCTGGACATGCATTCCAAAGCTATCAAAGTAGAAATTTAATTCCCGCATATAGATGGCCCACTTTAGAAGCTTGTGAAATTCATTCAATGAGTATGGAATTCTTAACATGGCCGTGGATGAAAGACTTCTTCTTAGAAGATACAGATAAATTTAAATTTAACCATTTATCAGGATCAATTTTATTCTTGCCATATGGTGTTGCTGTAGATGAATTCCAACACATAGTATATGAAAACCCAGAAATGACTCCAGACGAAAGAAAAACAGCTTGGAGAAATATTGAAAAGAAATACTTGCCTTTTAAAGATTATGATGATGATGAGTTCATGAAAAAAGGTACCTACTGGTTCAAACAAGGTCACATATTTGGTGTACCATTCTACTATATTGATTATACATTAGCTCAAGTATGTGCATTCCAATATTGGATAAAGGCTAATAAAGACCATGAAAAAGCATTTGAAAGTTATTTAGAACTATGTAACTTAGGTGGTTCAAAAAGCTTTGTTAATCTATTAGAAGCTAACAAATTAAGAAATCCATTTATGCAAGGAACAGTTAAAGAAATTATTAAACCTATAAAAGAATATTTAGATAGCGTTGATGATTTGAAACTATAAAATGAGGGCTATCATTTAGCCCTTTAAATTTGAGGTTATTATGGAGAGAATACTAGTCATTGGTTGCCCAGGAAGTGGGAAATCAACTTTTGCAAAAAGATTATCTAAAAAACTAAATTATCCAATTTTACATTTAGATAGAATATTTCATATTGATAATTATAATCAAATTTCTAGGGAAGAATTAAAAAATAAAATTAAATCATTCATTAAGAATAATAAGTATTTTATTATCGATGGTAATTATCATGGAACATTAGAATTTAGATTAAAGTATTCAGACACTGTTTTTTACTTTAATATTGACACAAAAACTTGTTTAAATAATGTAATAAATAGATGTAAGTCTGGTAGTATAAGAGATGATATAGCTGAAGGTTTTGATAATAGTATCATTGATCCAGAATTCATTGAATATGTAAAATCTTTTAACCTTGAAAAGAAACCAATTATTGAAGATATATTAGATGATTTTGATGGGAAAATTATCAGATTTTACAACTATAAAGATGTAGATAGTTACTTAGAAGAAATATAATTAAATTAAAGCAAAACAATTGGTTTTATTAAAAATATATTATATAATATTTATGTAAAGGAGTGATATTATGAATAAAAAATTATTAGATGCAATGATTACACAATTAAATTTTGAAATTGAATCTGCTTTTGTATACTTAGCAATGAAAAATTATTTAGAAACATTATCATTAGACGGTTTTGTGAATTGGTTTGATGTTCAGTTCCAAGAAGAAATGGCTCACGCTCAAAAATTTATGGATTATATTAACGATCGTGGAGGAAAAGTAGAAATTAGAGGGTTTGAAACTCCTAGAAACGACTTTGAATCTGTATTAGAAGTACTAGAAACTTCTTTAGCTCATGAAAAAGAAGTTACTAGAAGAATTCATAATTTAATGAAAATTGCTTATGAAGTAAATGATTATCCAAGTATCAGTTTACTTAATTGGTATGTTGACGAACAAGTTGAGGAAGAAGATAATTTTTCAAGTTTAATTGACAAAGTAAAATTAGTTGGTGGTAAAGGTCTTTATATGTTAGACAAAGAACTAGCAACTAGAGTATTTGTTCCAATCAATACTGCAGAATAATACAATAAAAGAAGACCAAGCGGTCTTCTTTTTATTTGCTTTATTCTTCTTTTTTTATGGCTGTATTGATTTGATTTCTATAAACAACAAATCTTGTAAATAAAAACTCAGTAACAAAATTTGTTAACATTGTTAAACCAACTACTAGATATTCGTTCCATCCTACTTGAGTTAATTCATCAACCCACCATGTAGATAATGGAGTAAATATTGCGTAATAGACTGCGACTTTAGTCATCGCTACTGGAATATTCGCAGCTGATTTGAATGTAAATTTTCTATTTAGAGTAAAATTCCATATAACAGAAAGTACTAACGCGATTAAATATGCAATTGATTCTCTTAATTTAAATACTTCAAATAAAAGCGTAAAAGTTCCTATTTGAATTAATCCAGCTGAAATGGAGAAAAAAGTAAATTTCACCATATGGATTATATTATCTTTTTTTGTTAAAACGATATCTTGTTTTTCCATAATTAGTCCTTAATATTTTGAATATATTTATCCATTTGTATAGCTGCATCTTTTCCTGCACCCATTGCTAAAATTACAGTTGCTGCTCCTGTTACTACATCACCACCAGCAAATACTCCTGGGATTGATGTTTGGTAATCGTTCACTATTACTCTTCCTCTATTATCAACTTCTAAATTAGGAGTTGCTTTTTTTATAATTGGATTAGGACTTTGTCCAATTGAAATGACACATGAATCAATATCAAATGTTTTGAATTTATTGGTAGGCATTGGTCTTCTTCTTCCAGAAGAATCTTCTTCACCTAATTCCATTATTTCACATCTAACTTGTTTTACTTGGTAGTTTTCTCCAATAAATTCTACTGGATTTAATAGTAATCTGAAATCAATTTCTTCTTCTATTGCATGATGAACTTCTTCTAATCTAGCTGGTAATGCATTCATATCTCGTCTGTATAATACAAACACATTTTTAGCTCCAAGTCTTTTAGCAGTTCTAGCAGCGTCCATCGCTACATTTCCACCACCAACAATTGCGACATTTTGACCAATTCTTACTGGTGTTGGTGCTTCAGGAAACTGATTAGCTTTCATTAGGTTAACTCTAGTTAAAAACTCATTTGCAAAATATATTCCAGTAAGATTTTCTCCTTTTAATCCTAATGATTTTGGAAGACCAGCCCCATTTCCCAAAAATATAGATTTATAGTTATATTCATTTAATAATTGATCAATTGTTATTGATTTACCTATAATAATATTCTTAAAGAAGTTAACACCCAAAGTTTTTGCTTTATTTATTTCAGTTGAGACAATAGATTTAGGTAATCTAAATTCAGGAATACCATATTGTAATACTCCACCAAATTCATGCAAGGCTTCATAAATATCTACTGTATATCCTAGTCTTCTTAAACTGACTGCACAAGCTATACCAGCTGGGCCACTTCCTACAATCGCTACTTTAATATTATTTTCAATAATGCATTCTTCTATTTTTAAGTTATTTTCTATTGCATAATCTCCAACAAATCTTTCTAATGCCCCTATTGAAACAGGTTCACTTTTTATCCCTAATATGCAAGCTCCCTCACATTGTTTTTCCTGAGGACAAACTCTACCACAAATTGAAGGTAAGATATTTGATTTATAGATAGTAAAATAAGCTTCTTCAATATTCTCTTCTTTAATGCTTTTTATGAATGCTGGAATATCAATGTTAACTGGACATTCTTTTACACATCGTGGATTTTTACATTCTAAACATCTTGAAGCTTCTATTTTCGCTAACTGTAAATCTAGCCCAAGAGCTACTTCATTAAAATTACAATTTCTTATATTCGGCTCTTGTACTGGCATTTTTACTCTATCTATCTTCATATTATTTCTCCAATTTAAGTTTACAGATATGTTTCTCTTCTTTTTTATAATAATTTTGTCTAGCCATTAATTCTTCAAAATCAATCCCTTCTGCAGGAAAATCTGGGCCATCAACACAAGCAAATTTGGTTTCACCATTTATTGTTACTCTACAGTTACCACACATCCCAGTGCCATCAATCATAATTGGGTTTAATGAAACATCAGTTTTAATATTATATTTTTTATTTAATAAAACACAGTTTTTCATCATAATAAGTGGCCCTATGGCTATTGAGAGATCATATTTAGTTTTTTGATATAAACTTTCAGCTACTTGAGTGACAAATCCTTTCGTGCCATAAGAACCGTCATCTGTAGCGTAATATATATTTTCACAGAATTCTTTATACTTATCTACTAATATTAGATGTTCTTTTGTTCTACCACCAATTACTAGATCAACTTTTTTACCAAGTCTAGCATATTCTTTTAATTGAGGGAATAAAGGTGCAGCCCCCACTCCACCAGCAATACCTAATATTCTATTCGCATCTTCTCTAATATGTGAAGGTTGACCAAGAGGACCTACTACATCACATAAAGAGTCTCCTTCTTTCTTTTTACTAAGAAGAATAGTAGAATATCCTAGTTTTTGATAGATTATGGTAACATCTTCTCCACTAGTTTCCACAATAGTTAATGGAATTCTTTCTCCTTTTTCATCAACACGTACAATTAAGAAGTTCCCTGGTTTAGCGTTTTTAGCTACCATTGGTGCTTCTACTATCATTAATTCAACATCTTTATTTAAAATTTCTTTCTTTTTAATTTTGTACATTTTTTCTCCTTTTTTGTAAAACTCATTTGACATTTTGTAAAATATGTTTTACAATAGTTATAAGAGGTGATAAAGATGACTATTTCATATAAAAGATCTCTCATAACTTGCATAATTTTTGGTCTATTATTTAGTTTTTTAACAATCTACTTTATTTTAGTAGGTCCACAAGCTTTTTTAAATAACAAAATCCATTTTGTTTTAACTTCTATTTTAGTAGCTATTACTATGGCAGGATATGCTTGTATGTTATTAATAACTAATAAAGAAGATTATGTTATCGATGAAAGAGATGCATATGTTCAAAGAAAATCATATGGGTTAGGTTTAATACTATCATTGATGTATGTATTCCTAATATCAATCATTCTTTTTATCGCTAACAGAAATTTAGGAACTGTTAATGTTGCTTGGCTATGGTTTATTGCATATTCTACTTTTGCTTTTTCATATTTTATAACTAGTCTAGTTATCTTATTTTATTATAACAGAGTGTAGATAAAATGAAAAATAAAATTAAGCTTCACAGAAACATACAAGAATTAACTCAAGAACAGTTAGCAAAAGCTAGCGGCTGTACTAGACAAACAATTAACGCGATTGAAAAAAACAAATATTCTCCTAGTTTGGAGTTAGCATTCACAATAGCAAAAATTTTAAATGTAAAAGTAGACGAATTATTTATCTTAGATAATGATTAAGCATTGGATTTCAATGCTTTTTCTTTTGAATTAAATAGTCTTTTATTACGATAATAAAGCATTAAATCAATAAACACCATAACTGCATTGATTGCATAAAAGGCTATTACAAAATCTGGGTCATTGATTATTTTGTGAAGGATACCAGCAAGATAACCTAAAATTACTACATACAAAAAGATTACACTTTTTCCTTCACTGCTTTTACTTGTGTAACTTTTATAAATTGATGTTGGCCAGGCAAAACCAAAACATAATAACATTAATATTTCAAACATTTTATCCTCCAGAAAACTTTATTCATGTAATAAATTATAACATTTTATATGTTATAAGCAATGTTTTCTAAAAAGAAAAGCACTTTTATAAGTGCTTTATATATTATTTAGTACCGAATAATCTGTCTCCACAGTCTCCAAGACCAGGAACAATATATCCAACATCATTTAATTTTTCATCTAGCGCTGCTAGATAAATATCTATGTCAGGATGCAATTCTTGAATTTTTTTAATACCTTCAGGAGCAGCAACAAGTCCAACTAATCTAATATCTTTAGCTCCACGTTTTTTAAGCGCATCAATTGCCATAATAACACTGCCTCCTGTCGCAATCATTGGGTCAACTAATAATACTGAAGACTCAGGCATTTCCTTAGGAAATTTTGCATAATATTCATGAGCTTCTAAAGTTTTTTCATCGCGATATAATCCTACATGACCAATTTTAGCAGTAGGGATTAAATTATGGATTCCATCTACCATTCCAATCCCAGCTCTTAATATGGGTACAATAACGACATCAGTAGCTAAAGTGCTCCCTACAGTTTCACATATAGGCGTCTTCACTTTAATTTCTTTTTCAGGTAAATCCCTTGTGATCTCATATGCCATTAATCCACCGATTTCATTGATTAAAGCTCTAAAATCTTTCATGTTTGTATTTTCATCTCTCGCAATTGTTAATTTGTGATTAATTAATGGATGTTTAAATATTGTTAGTTTACTCATTATTCCCTCTCCTTCTTTTTTTATTCCTATAAAAATATACTTTAATTATTGGTTTTTGTCAATAGTATATCCATAATTATTTAATGAAATCCAAGGATATTATTCCTCAGTTTTTTCATTCATTATATTTATAAAGTATTTTAGTTCTTTTTTCCCTTTTTCAGTCAATTTATAGGTCCCTCTCTCAACTCTTTCAAACCAGTGATAATAGTTATTGTAAAGAATTTTAGTTGCTTCTTGAATCTCTGTTTTTTCTTTTATTATTTTAGTTGATAATGCTCCTTCAACTAATGTTTTAGCTATTTTTATTACATTTTCTCTATATTTAGTCATGATTTTACTTTTATTTGAACCGCCTATATTAATTGATGATTTTCGTTGATTAAATTCATCTAGTAATAATTTTTGTTTCTTATAATTTCGTTTAAATTTGTATTCTTTAGGGTCAAGTCTTACTTCTACTTTATTCTGGTTTACATCGACTAAAATTAACCCAAGTCTTAAGCGATGAGCTAAGTGTACTTTTTGCATAAACTCTTTTGTTCTAGTTTTTTTATATCCTGGATTAAGGATTGCTATATATACATTATCAAACATTCTTTGTCTGTCACAGCCTTGATATAATAGTTTAATTGAAAATTGTTTTTTCATTTCAATTACAATTGTTTTTTCGTTTTTAGTAGCTAATATATCAATGTTTTTTACTTCACCTTTTACGGTATAACCTAACCTTAATAAATATTCTTTTATTGGTTTAAACATTTGCTTTTCTAACATCTTTACCACCCTATATTATTAAATTTATTATATCATGCTTTTTATAGTTATTTGTGAATTGATAGTTTATATAAATATTTTGTGGTAAAATAATTAAAAGAAAAATATATGAGGGGGTTCTATGAAAAAAATATTATTGATAATCGTTATTCTATCCATATTTCTTTCTTCTTGTAGTTTGATCACTACAACAGAAGAAAGTAGTACTTTAGAATTTATCACTACAACAGAAGAGACTACTACCACGCTAGAAACACTATCCTTAGAAGAGATTGAACAAACCATTAATACAGAATTTTCTTATATCGAAAATATTCTTCTGCTTGAAATAGCAGATGATTATATATTACCCGATGTTAGTAATTCTTTAATCACTATAGAATATCTTCAAGATGCAACAGTACTCACGAATAAGATTTTTTTATATACACCAAATATTAGTGATACACAAAGCGTTTTAACAATCAAATTAACTTATGAAGGGATTACGTTATCAAGAGATTATTACATCAATATGGTGGAGAATGAATCATTATACTATGCTAATTTAAAAGCAAGTACATTTGCGGAAATTGATTTTATTCTCGATGAAGAAATACCAAGTGAAATTGAGTCAGATCTTAAGTTACCGGAAATTGATATCGATGGTGTTGATATTACTTATAGTATTAACACTTCATATATCTATAATGGATACTTTGTTTTTCCTTTTCCTGCAGAAAACACTCCTTTAAATTTAACTGCAAATATTGTTTTTATGGGTGAAGCAGTAACAAAGAATTTTGCAATCACAATGAAGGGGATTAACAGTTTAAAAAATGTACCAAAAATATATATCAATACAGTTAATCAAGATGCTGTGGATTCCAAAGAAGAATATGTTAGAGCAACATTTTCTATGACAGTATATGATAGTAATAATCAGCCATTTCAATTGCTTAACAATCTTCAGATGCAAATTAGAGCTCGGGGAAACTCAACATTTTATATGCCAAAATTATCTTACAAAATGAAATTTGATAATAAAACCTCCTTGATATTCAATTATCAGGAAAAAGATTGGGTATTATTAGCGAATTTCTCTGATCAAACTTTGATTAGAAACTATTTGGCTAATCAATTATCTGAAAGTATGAATATGGAATTTAGCCCTAAAGCTGAATTTGTAGATGTGTTTCTAAATGGTCAACTATTAGGAAATTATATGTTAACTGATCAAGTAGAAGTCACGAATGATCGAGTGGATATAGAAGAACATTCAACGGAAACTGATACAGGATATCTCATAGAAATGGATAAAAGACAACTTGAAGAATATAGAGATGGGGTAGAGGGAATTGATTATTTTATATTATATGGTTATCCATACACGATTAAATCCCCTCAAACTGATTCAATTTATTATTCACAAGAACAATATTGGTTTATTGAAGACTATTTGAACACAGTGCATCTAACCTTAATGAATCAACTTGATTACTCTAATCTAATTGTCGAATCCACATTTATCGATTGGTTTATCATTGAGGAAGTTTTTCAAAATGTAGATTCAGGATACTCAAGTGTTTACATGTATAAAGATAAAGGGGGAAAGCTTAAGATGGGCCCTATTTGGGATTTTGATTTATCATTAGGAAATCCAGGGCATTTAGGTGATGATTTACGTCAACCTACTGGATGGTATACATCATTAGAATTCAAGAATATTTGGTATCATTATCTCATGCAGTATCCAGGTTTCAGAGAAAATCTAAAAACCAGATGGAATGAATTATATAATCATCAAATTCAGGATTTATTAAACAGTGTTTATCCAGCAGCAAATGCTATTGCTAAATCAAGATATATCAATTTTGTTATATGGGATGTGATTGGATCTTGGCAAGATTGGTATACAGCTCCGGAAATATTAGAAGCTGATACATATCAAAAGCAATTAGAATTTCTATACAACTATTTATATATAAGAACTGAATGGTTAAATCAAGAAATCAATAAATTTTAAATGAAAATATCTTACCAAAAATGGTAAGATATTTTTTTATTCCTCTAATAAATCTAAAATTTCTTCTTTAATTTTGATGAAACTCTTTTCTTCAAATACTTTTTCTTTCGGGTTTTTTAGCAAAAGACTCGTATAGTTAATATCATAATCTTTAACAATACTTTTTTCGCCACTTCTCATAACATAGATTTTAGTTCCTAATAATAAAGCTTCATCAATATCATGAGTTACAAAAAAGATTGTAGAATTGTTCTTTTTCCAAAGATTTCTAATCATTGTTTGCATCTTTTTTCTTGTAAAGCTGTCTAAAGCTCCAAAAGGTTCATCCATTAAAATAACTTCAGGATTATTCGCTAAAGTTCTAGCAATAGCTACCCTTTGTTTCTGACCACCCGATAATTCAAAAACTTTTTCTTTTTTATAATCTAATAACTCAACTTGTCCTAAGTATTTATCAACAATAGACTCTATTTCTTTTTGAGATTTTTTTGCTAATCTAGGTCCTAAAGAAACATTTTGTTTAACGTTATACCATGGCAATAAATTTGGTTCTTGAAAAACTACTCCCCTAGATTTATCTGGGCCAATTATTTCTTTTTCGTTTAAAAGAATATTTCCTTTAACTGGTTTTATAAATCCTGCTATTGCTTTAAGCAAAGTGGATTTACCACAACCACTTGGTCCTAATATACAAACAAATTCATTTTCTTTAATTTCTAATGAAACATTATTAATTACGGGTAAATTGTCGTCTTCTAAATCATAATCTATACTAATATTATTAATTTTTAGTAAAGTATTCATTCTCATTCACATCCAATGCATAAGAATTATTTATAAACGCAGCGACTTCTTCTCTTGTAATTACACGATCACATAAATCTTGTTCTAACATGAAAATTGTTTGATCATACATAGTGTCAACATATTCAGACACAAATTCTGCATTTTGCATATCAGATAAAGTAATCCAAATTGATCCATTTACTTGAATTTCAACTTCTTCAAACGTTAAATCTAACGCTTCAGCTAAATCATTAATTGCAGCATTTCTATCTGTATTGAAATATTCATTTGCTTCTTGCATACATTCTATATATATTTCAACTAACTCAGGATTTTCTTCAGCAAAAGTTTTTCTAGCTAATTCAACGTTAGCTGTTTTATATCCTAGTAAAGCCATATCTTCACTACTAATTAGCACTTCTCCACCATTATCAATCAAAGTTCCTAATGATGGTTGCCATGTGTAAGCAGCGTCAATTGTTTCAGCTTCCCAAGCAGTGATAATTTGAGAAGTAGTCATGTTAGTAATCGTTACATCATTTTCAATACCTGCATTTTTTAGTACATTAAGTAAAATGTAGTGCGCAGTTGATGAAAACGGTGTTGCTATGGTCATATCACTTAAATCTTCTACTGAGTTAATATTTGCAGATGTTCTAACTGCTAAAGCTTCTACTGCCCCTAATGTTTCATGTATCCAAATCATTTCTGTATTTGAATTATTAGCAAGGGATGCTAATCCATTAATATTACCCATTGTAGCAAAATCAACACCATCAGCATTTAAAGCGATATTTGCTTTCGTACCTGAATCAAAAACATAGTAGTTTACGCTATATCCTACTTCACCAAATTTTTCTTCAAATAATCCCATTTGTTTTGCTAAAATAGCATCATTAGGAACCATTAATAGTCCAATATTTACTTCCTTTTTATTTTGACATCCAGTTAAAAAAAGTAGAAATATTAACATGATTGTTATTGATAATTTTTTCATTATGCGAGTCCTTTCCAAAATACTAATTTATTTTCTATTGTTTTTATAAGTGAATCAAGCAATAATGCTGAGACACCTATAATGATAATTCCAATAAATACTGATGCATAATCTTGTTTTACCTCGTATGCATAGAAGATTAAAAATCCTAATCCTGATTCCGCTGCAAATATTTCTGCAGTAACTAATGTTGTATAAGCTACGCCTACACCCGTTCTTAGACCGGTAATAATATTTGGTAAAGAACTTGGTAATACAACATTTCTAAATATCTGAAGGCTATTAGCTCCTAATGTTTGAGCTGATAAGATGTGATCTTTTTTTACTTGTCTTACTGCCATGACACAAGCGATATACAAAGGACAAAAAGCTGCTATATATAATAATATTATTTTTGGTTCATTATCAATACTTCTTACAAGTAAAACAATTAAAGTATAATATGCTAATGGAGGTAATGGTCTTAAAAAGTTTACTATTTGAGATACAAAGACTTCAAGTTTCTTATAATAGCCACAAATTAATCCTAATGGAATTGCGGTTAATATAGCGAGTAATATTGCCATTAATAAGCGGTAAAAACTGGAACCGATGTGTTTAAATAAACTAATTCCATAATATCCTTCTTTGATAATTTCTAGTAGTTTAAGTATTACTAGGTAAGGGTTTGGAATATAAGCATTACCTGTATAATCTGGATTTAATTGATTTATAGTCAAAAGAAACCATATAGCTATAATTGTAGACCAAACTATTAACTTGCTATATTTCATTTTATCCCTCCTAACAATATTTTATACCTTTAATATTATATCTTATGTATTGTAAAATTGCTATAAATATTTATATATATACGTAAAAAGAAAACCTCTAATCCAAAGATTAAAGGTTTAATTTTTATTCAATTATTATAATCAATTATCCTATTTTTTTATAGAATGCTTTTCTGATCATGTTTCCTAAGTATCCTCCACCGAATAAGAAGAATAAATAGAACCATCCAGATAATGAGAAGTTAGCGATTGGAGTATATAATGCTCCTACGTTACATCCCCAAGATAATCTAGTACCGAAACCTAGTAATAAACCACCAGCAGCAAATAATAATATTTCCATAGGTTTGATTTTTAATCCAGCTTTGAATACATCAACAAATTTACCAGATAATAATAATCCTACAAATGCACCAACGATGATACCAAGGTTTTGTGTATAACTACTAGATGCAAATAAACCAGTTGTAAATGAAGATTCAGGTCTTTGAGTCCATGTAGCTAAAGCAGCTGAATCAACACCAAACCATTTGTGAAGGATAGTACCGAACCAGTTACCATAAACTGTTGAAGCTCCCCAACCAGCTTTTGATACTGCATATAATAAACCGAACAATAATGTAATTACTATAGCAGTTTGAGTTAATGACCATTTTTTAACAAAGAATCTTTCCCATACTGTAGCTTCTTTTTCTTCTACAGCTTCTACTTCAGGAGCAGGGAAGTTTTTAGCAACTTTATTTTCATACCATTTTGCAAGTAATCCAACTAATACAGCTAATACTACTGTAACTAAAATCGCACCAATAACTCCATTTGTCATGTTAGCTCCACCATTTGAGAACCAATCTACAAACCAAACTCCACCTCTAGTGCTACTAGCAGTTGAGAATAATGAGTCCATTGCAAATCCTGTTTTCATTAATGGGAATCCTACGAATACACCAATTCCAAAGAATACTAATGTGATAGCAGCTCTTGAGAATCCAACAGGAACATCTTGAAGAACACCTGTAGCACAGCAGCTTGAGAAAGCCATCCCGATACCAAATAAGATACCACCAAATAATAATCCCCAAGAAATTTGGTTAATCCATAAGTTAGATGCATCGATTACTCCACCGATTAGTAATCCACCAACTACGATAGATGATAATACGAACATTAATAATAATGATCTTAATAATTTAGTAGATCCTTTTCTACAAGCTCTATTTGATAAGCCTGCAAATCCATAATCTCCTCTAGTTAATGCATAACCTAATCCTAAACCGATTAAGGCTTTAGCAAAAACTACACCTGATGCGAATGCACCAGCAAATCCTAGTATTAATACTAGTGCAATTAAAGCGAATCCGACTCCAGCTTCAATCTTTTGTCTGTTACTTAAAGTTTTCATTTTTCCTCCGAAATATTTTCTATTTAAAATTGTATTCCGTTACAATTTTATCCCTATTTAAAGTTACATCCTCAAAATATTGGTTGTAACAAATTCCCATGTAAGAACCTGAGATATTATATATATTATTAAATCCTAATTGACCTAAAGCTCTAGCTACGTTATATGATCTTTGAGCAGATCTACAATGTACATAAACTGGTTTGTCAGTTGGAATTTCATCTAATCTTTGTCTAAATTCACTCATTGGAATATTAACTGCAGTTTTAATATGACCTTCTGCATATTCATTAGGTTCTCTAACATCGATTACATATCCACCGTTTTCAACGATTTCTCTAATTTCAGATACTTTAACTTGTTTGAAATCTCCATTTAAAATATTTAAAGCAACTAAAGCAGCATGGTTAAGTGGATCTTTAGCAGTTGAGAACATTGGTGAATAACATAATTCTAATTCTTTTAAGTCATCTAATGTTCCACCCATAGTAATTAAAGCAGCTACTACATCGATACGCTTTACAATATTTCCTTTACCGATTGCTTGAGCACCTAAGATTTTTCCAGTTGGTACTTCAAATACTAATTTTAAGTGTATTGGATTAGCTGTTGGAATTAAACCAACTCTATCTCCAGGAATGATATAAACGTAATCATATTCAATTCCAGCAGCTTTACATTGTTTTTCATTTAATCCTGTGTTAGCAGCATTTAATTCAAATACTTTAACACAACTTGATCCAATAATACCTTTGTTTTGTACAGTTCTACCATACATATTGTCAGCTGCACCTCTTGCTTGTCTTTGAGCAGGTCCAGCAAGTGTTAATCTTGTAGTTTTTCTTGTAATTGAACAATATGTTTCAATCACATCACCAACTGCATAAATATCAGGTAAATTTGTACGATAGTTATGGTCAACTTTTACGCCACCAGTAACTCCTAATTCAACACCGATTTTTTTACATAATGATACTTCTGGTCTAACACCAATTGCCATAATAACGATTTGAGCTTTTACTTCTTTTCCGCTTGCAGTAATAATTCTATCTTTTTTTATTTCAGCTAGTCCATCACTAACGATTAGGTCTACGCCATTGTCAATGATTTCTTTATGTAATAATTGAGCCATATCTTTATCGAATGGAGTCATTATTTGATCAGCAGCTTCTACAAGTGTTACATGTAATCCTGCCATTTCTAAATTTTCCATTACTTCGATACCGATGAATCCACCACCGATTACAGCTACATCTTTAACATTGTTTTGTTTGATATAATTATCAATTTTAACAATGTCTGGAACATTTCTTACTGGGAATACATTTGGTCCATCAATTCCCTTGATTGAACGAGGTAATATAGGATTAGCTCCAGGTGATAAGAATAACTTATCATATTCCTCTTCATAGATTTCTCCTGTGACAAGATCTTTAACAACAACTTTGTGTTCTTCAACTTTTACATCAATCACTTCATTATTAACTTTAGCATTAATATTGTATTGTTTTGCAAATTGATCTGGACACATTAGAACAAGACTGTCACTCTCTTCGATTGTTCTACTTAAGAAGAAAGGTAATGCACAATTTGAGAAAGATACATGAGGTCCTCTTTCAAACATTGTAACTTCAGCATGTTCATCTAGTCTTCTGACTCTAGCAGCAACAGAAGCTCCACCAGCTACGCCACCGACTATTAAAACTTTGTTTGACATATGTTACTCCTTCTAAATTATATTTTGTCTAACCTATAATATTATAACCACTTAGCTACGATAATTCAAGAGAAATTTTACTTGAAATTTTTGATAATGCTTTCATATAAAAGCAGAAATAATTTACGGTTATTTTACGGTTACAAATTATTGGCTTTTGTTTGAAATTCAAACCATAGCCATAAAGCACTTAAAATAGATATTTACGATACTATTTATTTTATAAATAGATTTTTATGTCACTGGAACAAACACTAAAATGTACTCATTACTTAAATCGCTTAATTCATAATTATTTGCTTCAGCTAACATCTGATAAATAACATTACTATCTGGGTTAACTCTTAAATCCAATAAAATATAATCAAAAACAATATCAGAATAACCTAAGTTATAGTATTGAATGTCGTATAAAATTTCTCTATCAGCTAAGTAAGTTGTCAAATACCCTGTAGCTAAAATTGATTTATCTTTCGGTATCGATTTTAGCAAATCAGTCATTATTTCATTTCTTTGAAGTGTATCATTCAATATTTTTATATTATAATTTCTAGTTGATAAAAATCTAACCCCATTAAATGTTAATACAATTAACGGTAATAAATATAGTAGTTTTAAGTATTTACGAAGTGAGATTTTATTATTTATTTCTCTTGTTTCTTCTTCAAGTTGTTTATCCTTTAAAACTAACATTGTCATGAATATCAAAATAGCAATAGAACCATAATAGTATTGAAAACCAAATTGATGTTGATAGCCATATGTAGTAGCAAAATTAAATACGATTAAAGGAACAAATAACAAATAATCGAAAATACTTTTTGCTAACAGCGGTAATGCGCCTAATGTTAATACCACAATCAATAAATGATAAATTTTATCTGAAGTGAACATGGTAGCTAATAAGTAACTTGGATTTTGTAATACACTAATTACAATCCCTTTAGTTCCTAAGTCAGTGTATGCATTCAAGTTTTTATAGCGCCAAAACATTGCGCCTTCTCCAGATATACTTAAGTAGTGATTTGCAATTATAAAGTAAATTCCAGCAAGTAAAATTATAGCAATACTTAACTTGATATTTTTTTCTCTTTTTTTAACACTGTCTATTCTTAAGTTGAATGCTGTAAAGAAAAATAATCCAATAAATACTATGTAAAAAAATGCATCCTCTTTAACCAACAAAGTCAGTAATACAAATATAATTAAAGGAACTATTCTTTGTTTAATCATAAAGTAAATTACAAATAGTATTAGTGGGGCTAAGAAACAGTTTTCATGCATATCATAAAAACTACTACTAATGATTGCTGGATGAAAAATATATAAAATTATTAATAATCCAGCTAGAAAACTAGAAAATTTAAATTCTTTTGATATTAAATAAATTGGTATTACTCCAATAGCTACGATTACAACTTGTGCAATCTGTAATGTTTCAGGATTAGGAAAAATCATAAAAACTGGTAGTATTAGATAGTAAATTGGTGAGATATGAACTGCCATATGACTTAATAGTTCACTTCTTTCTAAGGTAGTCACCATACCATTAAAATTCTTCATATTATAAAACATCTGTGTAAACAAACCAAAATCAAACGTTGGTACATATAAACTCTTTACTCTAGCAACCATAATATAAGATAAATGAATGACTTCATATGTTACTAATAATCCAACAATTGCAAAAATACCAATCTTTATGTATTTATTTAATTTATGTTCTTTTTTGTTTGTTAAAAAGTATATTAATAATAATGACACTGTAATAGCAATACTATATATAAGAAATTCTTTTCTATTTCCAAAAAGTATTGGATCATTGGTTATTCCCGAAGTATTTATACCATTATATATAGGATATACATAATTATACTTTAGGATTAATAAAACAACTATGCCTACAAATAATAGAACATTTACACCTGAAATAACAATATTGGATGTTAATGTATCTGTTTTTGGTTTGAGAAATTCTTTAACAGAAAAAAATAAAGCAGGTACAGCCACAACTGTAGATCCAATGATTAAAGAATATGCCGGAGCTAGTAAGGAAAACATAAATAAAAACATTAATAACAGCATACTAATAAGTAGCGATAATAGTGTTTTACTAAACTTTTTATGTAAAAATGATAAAACCAAAGAAACACCTAAAAAGCCTGATAATTGCCAATATAAATCATCAATCTCATTTAAGTTAATATTATAATAACTATTTTCAGTTCCGTTTAATAAAAAAGTTAAAATCATCATTACCAAGAATCCAATAACAAATGTTCTTGAAATCTTAGATAATTTGATTAAATTTTGGTTATTCATTATGCAATCCTTATATGATAATTATTTATAATAATTAAATCTTTTTATCGTTCCTGATATATTATAACAAAAAAAGACAAAAATGATAACACTTAATTTTTATATGGTTTTTAACTGTTCTTTTCAACTACTTTAAATGAGGCACTAAAATCTTCTTTTGCCAACCCATCTACCATCCCTTGATCAAATATTTTTAATATATGTTTAATGCTTGGAAGATTTAAGTTTTTACTCTCAATAAATTTATCTACAAGGTGCATATCTTTATGCATGTTTGCAAATGAAAATGTAGTTTCAAAGTTTCTATTTCCAATCTTTCTTCCCTTTTTATCTAAATAGAAGTTTTGTCCTCCTCCACTAGAAATGGCATTAACAAAGTCATTGATATCAATATTTGATTCTTCCGCTAAAAGAATCATTTCATTAACACCATTTTGAATAATACCAACTAATAAATTGTGAATTAACTTCATTGTAGCTCCATTACCATTTTTACCCATGTAAGTAATATCTTTTCCCACACATTTTAATATTGGCAATGCTCTTTCATAATCTGCTTTGTCTCCTCCGACAAAAATACCTAGAGTTCCGTTAACAGCTGCTGGTTTAGATTTAACTACTGGAGCGTCTATCATCTTAGCTCCTAGATCTTTAATTTTATTTGATAGCTCAATTGAAACATCTGGGCTAATTGTGCTCATATCAATATATAGTTGACCTTTCTTTACTGCTTTATATAAGCTATTATGTATTGATATTACATGTTCATTCTTAGGAACCATTGTAATAATAATATCTGATTTTGATGCTACTTCTAAAGAAGAACCACAACCAATAGCTCCTTCTTTTTCAAGGAGTTTTACTTTATCAGTATTTACGTCAAATATATATAGTTCACAATTTAGTTTATTTAAGATATTTAATGCAAGAGATTCACCCATTAACCCAATTCCGATAAATCCTATTTTCATATTTAACCTCCAATATATTCAGTTATTGTCTTAAAAATATTGTTAAATTTTGAATCTTTTTTATAGAAGACTGGGGGATTGCCTATAGGACATTCTACAGTATAAATCCCTTTGTTATAAGCTTTTCCAGTAAATATATGAATCCATCCATCACTTGGAATTAAAACTTTAACTGTTCTTGCTTTTTTCTTAACAACTGGCTGTACTAGAAGATCACTACCAAGTAAATAACTATTCTCAGAATATTCATTATAATGCAAAAATAGTGGTCTAATCATTGGATATCCGTTTGTTTGATACTCATTTTCAATATGCTTAATATATTCTTTTAGTAGGTAATGGATGTTAGAAAATTTAACGTTAAATTTGATTAATTCATCATCAGAATCAAACTGCTTATTTACCCAAGGTTTATTTCCTTCGTGTCCTCTTAAAACTGGTGTAAATGTGTTCATTTCCATCCATCTCATATATAGTTCTTTGCTTCTTTTTATTGCTGGAACTGTTGTGTATCCACCAATATCAGAATGAGAAAAACCGATACCACTTAGTGAAAGTGATAGACTGGCCCTTACGACTGAACCCATTCCAAAATCATCAGTAAAATCAACATGTTGATCTCCGTTCCATATCAAAGTTGTATATTTAACAGTATCTTTATAACCTGCTCTATTAAAGAAAACTATCTGACCTAATTTATTAGATTCTTCAATCGCTTCTCTATTCAATTTCATCCATAAATCTGGCCAAGAATTATGTAGTTCTTCTCCTGTTCCTTTATGAAGTTTACATTTTACTGGTAAATACTCTCCAAAATCTGCCATCCAGCCCATTATTCCTAATTTTATATAGTTATTCTTTATAACTGATTTATACCACTCATAAGCTTCAGGTTTCGTTAAATCTACAATTCCAAAATCAAATGAAGTTGCTTTTGTTAAAAACGGAGTTTTATCTTCATTTGTAACTAAATATTTCTTATCTTCTGCGTATTTAAACATTTTTTCATTAGCATTTAAATATGGATTAATATAACTTAAAAATTTAATTCCTAATTTATCCCATTCCTTTATATATTTCTCTAGATTAGGATATAGGTTATTATCTACTTCCCAATTCCACAATACTTGTTTACCAAAGAAAGTAAACAATTCACCACACCAATCTTGAGACCAAATACCATTTATTTTCGCTCCTGCTTCTAACATTTTAATAACTTTTTCATCACAAGTTTTAGTTCCACCTTGAATTGCTAAAATCATACCATCATATATCCATTCAGGCAGTTTTGGCATGATACCTCTATACTTACATAATTTCCCATTTAAACTTAGTAAATCATTGTCATATCCTATGACAATTTCTTTTGGCATAGATAAAAATGTAAGCAAATGATGTGCTTCATTAGAAAAATCAAATGTACCATAACTAGATGTTTCTACATGTAAAAAATAGTTAGATGTTGAAATATAAGTCGGTGTCTTATAATAGGTTTTATATGCATCAAAACTATATTTTTTAGGTTTAAGACGAAATATTCTTCTTATTATTTTATTATAGATTTGTTTTCTTGTAATATGTTCTTCAACCCAATTTTTTACAACTTCTCCTCTTACATTAAGAGCAGTGAAATTTTCACCTAAGCCAAATATTTTTTCTTCTTTTTTGGCTTTGATTTTTAGTTTTATAGGCTTTTTTGAATTGGAGAATTGGAGATGAACTAATTTGTTTTCATCTTCAACTATAGTGATTTTTAATTCTTTAAAAGTGATTGTATTATCTTCTATTTTAAAATTCAAAAGAGGATAATAACTAGTGTTATCCTGAATTTCGAATTCACCATTTAACATATCAATATTAAGATCTTTTTCACCAAGAAAAATACTAGGATTCTTCAATGTATGTTCAAATAATATTTTATTATTAATGGTTATTTTAAAACCATTTTCAATACTTTCGATCATACTTATTCAACCTTATCTGGCCAGAGATCTTTATATGGTAACCCTGTAATGCTTTCTACAACTTCTAAAGTTTGATTGTTTACATCTTCTTTGTTTCCGCCATTACGCAGACGTTCTATTTCATCTATTAAAATTTTGTGATTTTTAGGATTAATTTTATATCTAAATGATGATATAATTCCTAATGTTAACAAAATGATAGGAGCAATAAATATTAACCATTTAATACCTGCTAATGTTTCCGGAGTTTGCATAATATAAACCCCTTCAACTACTGGTTCTTGATATCCTACTAAATCTAAAAATACACCAACTAATAATAAAGCTAATGCTTGAGCTATTTTTCTAATAAAGGTTAGCATCCCAGCATATGTTCCTTCTCTTCTTTTCTTGGTTATCATTTCATCAGCGTCTATTGTGAAGGCTAGCATATTATATGGAGTAAGTACACAACCACTTAAACCAAACCCTGTAATTAAACAAACAACGATTAATACAGGTAATGGTAAATTAGGTGTGATTAAGAATAAACCTAATACAGCAACCATCCAAACAGCTGCATGAATTCTATATGTCATAGCATTTCCAAACTTGTTTACTAGCTTCATTGCAACTAATAAAGAAAGCATTTGTGTAACGACAACTACACCTAAAAGAATTGTATAAGTACTTCCATAAGCCCATCCATTTTGCATCGTTATATAATATCTAATGTAGTAAACTAACATCGCCATAAATATGTCCATTGATACGTAAGCAGCAATATACATTGCAGTTTGGATTCTAAGTGACTTGTTTCTTGTGGTTGAACTAAAATCTTTAGCTATTTTTTTAGCTACTTCTTTTACAGGTAACTTTATTTTTTCTCCCTGAGGTACATAGGTTTCATATGTTCCTTTGAAAACAAATATCCAAGGTACAGCAAATATAACACCAAAAACAGATGCCATAATTAAATGACCTGTAGTTGGAGATGCTTGTGATGCAATAATCGCGGTTGGTAAAACGGCACCTAATAACATTCCAGTTTGTGAAAATAACATTCTGATTGTCATTAATTTTGTTCTATCTTTAAACTCGCTTGTCATTTCGGCTGGCATGGTATTATATGGAACCATAACCAATGTAAAGACAGTATTAAATAAAATATATATTAAAAGGAAATATATAAATTTGCCTACATCAGTAGTTAACCCAAAATTAGTCCATAATAATATCCAAGATAAGAATATTGGTAATATCCCTATTAAAAAATATATTCTTCTTCTACCATATTTACTCCTAGTATTGTCAGAGATATATCCCATTGTTGGATCACTTATTGCATCCCAAGTTTTACCCACAAATACAATTACACCTGCTAATGCAGGAGATAAGTGTACAACATCAGTTAAAAATACCATAAATAAAGCACCAATAATGAAAAATGCTCCACCACCATATAAGTCTCCGACTGCATATGAGAAAATGTTTTTCATTGTTGGTTTTCTTTTTGCTATGTTTTCCGTCATAAAAACCCTCCAAGTTATTTAAATTATATATATTTAATATATTTTAACATATATATATTATTTTTTGTATAGTCTTCAAAGAAAAAGATTGTAAGATTTCATTTTCATTTTTTTTTGCAAAAAACCATTAAAAAAAAAGCATTTTTCAATGCTTTTTATTTTTCTATTCTTCAGGAATTGCTTGTTGAATAGCTTCTAAGAAAATTGTTCTAAATCCTTCAACAGCGAGTGTAACTCCAGCAACACTATCAAGTGTAAAATCATCTGTAAAATTAAAGTATTCATGTCCAGCAGAAACTGTATAAACCCAGTTTTCATCCCATCCTTGTTTATCAATAATGTATGCTCTCATTAATTCAGCTTCAACATACCACGGCGTTCCACTTACTAAAACTAATTCATCTCCTAAGGCTTGCTTCGTAGACATTGAAATAATCTCAACTTGAGGATAGTCATCAGAAGGATCTCCTGGTGTATTGTTATCATTCCAAACAATTCTTGTATTGATTGCTGTAATTGAATCAAACACAACATCAACGATATATCCATTTTCGATAACAATTCTTGTTATGTATCCATGTTCTTCATCAGCTGCTGTATAGGTACCATCAATGTAATCATATGGAGGCTTATTAGCTTCTAACCAATCCTCAGATGTAGGAACATCTGCAATAATTCCTGAGTCATCACTAGCAGCTTGTGCAATCGCAAGATTCCATGATAATACAAAGCCATCAACTGGTATCGTTACATATTGAATATCAGATGGGCTATTGACATAATCAATTTCAATAAAATAATCTGGGACAGTAAAAGAAGTTTCTCCAGTAATATCCGTTACGATTAAATCTATATCATCCCATCCTTGGTTTAATGCCAAATAAGAACCTAGGTAATTAGCTTCTTCTTTCCAGGAATGATCACTGTCAAGCATAAATTCATCCCCTAAAGTTTGCAATGTAGTGTTCTGATATGGTTTATCAAACATTACGTGACTTATATTACCAGATTCATCAATAACTATATGAGCGGATACTTGAGTCTGAGGATCAACGGCGTAGTAAACTCCTTCTCTATATGGTCCTGTTGCTTGATTTCCATCACAAGCTATTAATATAGCTGTGGTAAATAAAACTAGTAATATCAAATATAATTTTTTCATACGATACCTCCTATACCACAATAAATGTTGCGGTTATATTTCTGTAGTTTTCTAATGTTCCGCCGATTCTAGCTTCAATACGGAATGTGATTGTTCCATCTTTATTTAATTTTGGATTCTTAACTGTTACTAGAGATCCAGGGAACAAATCTTGAATTTCTAATGCCATTGCATCCAGAATCGCTAGTTTTTCAGCATTTGTGCCTGTTGGAATCTCAAGATTTAAAAACTCATTATTTAAAACCATTTGTTCTATATATAAATATAATTCATTTGCATAAGCTGTTTCATCTAACCATCTAGCATATAAAGTTAAGTTAGCTGGAGGCATTGTAATAAATGTATATTCATTTATAAATGTACCATTATCTGTATACCATCCTGCAAAATAGAATCCAGTTTTTGTTGGATCTGGTGGAGCTGTAATTGCTTGTCCTTCTGGTGCTACAATTGGACTTACTGCAGTTCCTCCATTACTATCAAATGTGATTGTATATCCTTGAATTAACCATGCTGCATATAAAGTAATATTTTGAGCTGGCATGGTGCTAAATGTATATGGTGTTGTTAAGGCTATGTCACTATACCATCCATCAAATGTATAACCAGTTCTAGTTGGGTCAATTGGTGCTGTTACAATAGTTCCATAATTTTGAGTAATTGGACTAACAGCTGTTCCACCGTTTGAAACAAATGAAATTGTATATTGGTTAATTGTATATTGTGCTGTTATTGTTACATTGTTAGCTGGCATTGTAGCAGGTATTGGTATATCCCAACCTGTAAATGTGTAGCCTATTCTTGTAGGATTTACTGGTGCTGTTACACCACTTAAGTCAGCTCCATAATTATAATTTGCTGTTTGTAATATCGTTCCATCCCAATCGACAAACTCTAATGTATATTGATTGATTGTATATTGAGCAATTAAAATAATATCATTAGGAGGCATAACCAATGGTAATGAAACATCCCATCCAGTAAATGTGTAGCCTATTCTGCTTGGATTTGTAGGTGCAGTTACACCAGAGATATCTGAATCAGTATCATGTAAACTTGATTGTAAAACTGTTCCATCAAAATCGCGATACTCTATTTTATATTGTAATACTGTCCATTTTGCATATAATGTAACATCGTTAGCTGGCATGGTTGTAAATACATATTCATTTAAAAATGTTACATCATCTGTAAACCAACCATTAAATGTATAGCCTGCTCTTGTTGGATTTGCTGGTGCTGAAACTACTGTTCCATAATCTAGAGTTATTGGATTAACGATTGATCCACCATTTGATACAAATGTTATTGTATATTGATTAATGGTATAAGTAGCTGTAATTGTAACATCGTTAGCTGGCATGGTTGCTGGGATTGGTATATCCCATCCTGTAAATGTATATCCTGTTCTACTAGGATCAACTGGAGCTGTTACAGCACTTAAATCTGCTCCATAATTATAATCAGCCGTTTGTAATACAAAACCATCCCAATCTACAAATTCTAATGTGTATTGATTAATGGTATATTGAGCTGTTATTGTTACATTGTTAGCTGGCATTGTTAATGGAATACTTAAGTCCCAACCAGTAAATGTATACCCTGTTCTTATAGGATCTATAGGAGCTGTTACACCACTTAAGTCTGCTCCATAATTGTAATCAGCTGTTTGTAAAACCGTACCATCCCAATCGACAAACTCTAATGTGTATTGATTGATAGTCCATCCTGCATATAGTGTAATGTTTTGAGCTGGCATTGTTGTAAATGTATATAGGGTTGTAAGTGTAGCATCACTATACCAACCATTGAATGTAGAAGCAAATTTAGTTGGGTCAGTTGGTTGTGTTACCACAGTTCCATAATCTTGAGTTATTGGAGATACCAAAGTACCACCATTACTATTAAATGTTATTGTATATTGATTAATTGTCCATTTTGCATATAAGGTTATATTACTTGCTGGCATGGTTGTAAATGTATATTCATTTAAGAATGTTACATCATCTGTAACCCAACCATTAAATGTATAGCCTGCTCTTGTTGGGTTGCTTGGTTGAGAGACAACTGTACCATAATTTTGCGTTATATCAGTTACTAAGCTACCACCATTTTCTTCAAAGCTTATTGTATATTGATTGATTGAATAAGTAGCTGTGATTGTAACATCGTTAGCTGGCATGGTTGCTGGAATTGGTATATCCCATCCTATAAATGTGTATCCTATTCTACTAGGATCTATAGGTGCAGTTACAGCACTTAAATCTGTACCATAATCATAGTCAGCTGTTTGTAATACTGTACCATCCCAATCGACAAATTCTAATGTATATTGATTGATTGTATAAGTAGCTGTGATTGTAACATTGTTTGCTGGCATAGTTGCTGGGATTGGTATATCCCATCCATTAAATGTATACCCTGTTCTTGTTGGGTCAGTAGGATAACTTACTCCACTTAAATCATCACCGAAACTATAACTTGTTGATGATAAAATTGTACCATCCCAATCGACAAACTCAAGTAAATATCCATTTGTAATCCATTTTGCATATAAGGTAATGTTATTCGCTGGCATTGTAGTAAATGTATAACTTTGTGTTAAGTTAGCATCACTATACCAACCACCAAATGTATAGCCTGCTTTTGTAGGATTAGTTGGTTGAGTTACTACTGTTCCATAATTTTGTGTAATCGGTGTTACTGAAGAACCTCCATTTGAATTGAAAGTGATTGTATATTGATTAATTGTCCATTTTGCATATAAGGTTATATTACTTGCTGGCATGGTTGTAAATGTATATTCATTTAAGAATGTTACATCATCTGCAAACCATCCACTAAACGTATAGCCTACCCTTGTTGGATTTGCTGGTTGAGTTACAACCGTTCCATAATTTTGTGTAATCGGTGTTACTGAAGTACCTCCATTTGAATTGAAGGTGATTGTATATTGATTAATTGTATATTGAGCTGTAATTGTAACATCGCTAGCTGGCATAGTTGCTGGTATACTTGAATCCCATCCTGTAAATGTATACCCTATTCTACTTGGGTCTATTGGTGCTGTTACACCACTTAAATCTGTACCATAATTATAATCAGTTGTTTGTAATACTGTACCATCCCAATCGACAAATTCTAATGTATATTGGTTAATTGTATATTGAGCTGTTATTGTTACATCACTAGCTGGCATGGTTGCTGGGATTGGTATATCCCATCCTGTAAATGTATACCCTATTCTACTTGGGTCTATTGGTGCTGTTACACCACCTAAGTCAGCTCCGTAATTATAATTTGCTGTTTGTAAAATAGTTCCATCCCAATCGACGAATTCTAGAGTATATTGGTTTACTGTCCATTTTGCATATAGAGTTATATTATTTGAAGGCATAGTTGTAAATATATAACTTTGTGTTAGTCCAGAATCACTATACCAACCATTAAATGTATAGCCTACTTTAGTTGGATTACTTGGTTGAGTCACTACTGTACCATAATCCTGAGTTATTGCTGATACTGCTGAGCCTCCATTACTATTAAATGTGATTGTATACTGATTGATTGTCCATTTTGCATATAAGGTTATATTATTTGCTTGCATGGTTGTAAATGTATATGCGTTATTAAAGGTTACATCATCAGTGTACCATCCATTAAATGTATACCCCGTTCTTGTTGGGTCAGATGGTTCGGTAACAGAAGTATTGTAATTTTGAGTAATATCTAAAACAGTTGTTCCTCCATTTTCCTCAAAACTAATTGTATATTGATTGATAGAATAAGTAGCTGTGATTGTAACATCATTTGCTGGCATGGTTGATGGAATACTTGAATCCCATCCTGTGAATGTATACCCTGTTCTAGTTGGATTACTTATAGACACTCCACTTAAATCCGCACCATAATCATAGTCTGTCGTTTGTAATACAGCACTATCCCAATCTACAAATTCTAATGTATATTGATTGATTGTATAGGTAGCTGTTATTGTAACATCATTAGCTGGCATC
>CAZZPD010000004.1:0-44369 GCA_964655885.1 uncultured Candidatus Izemoplasmatales bacterium
CCTTCATCATGAGCTAAAACATAAGAAGCAGAAGCAAGGAATCCAACATGAATTTTTTCTGATTTCATACCTTCAATTAAAGCATTGTAATCAGTTGCAACTGTAACATTAACATCCATGCCAAGTTCATCTTCAAGTAAATTTTGTAATGGAAGTCTTTGAGCGTCTAATACGTCAGCGTCTCCTGAAGGAATTAACTGTACTTCCAAAACATCTGGTGTAATGTAACTTGAATTGTTACATCCTAAAAAAGTAAAAGCTAGTACGAATACTAGTAATGCAGATAAAATCTTTTTCATCTAAATCCTCCTATTATTTTCATATATAAATATTTTACTACTTTTTTACTGAAAATGGAAAAAAAATTCAAAAAAAGTCAAGAAAATAATATAATATATATATAAAGTAGAGGTAATTTGATAATGAATAAACAATTTTCTATAAAAATTCTATTTACAAGCGATATTCATGGATATCTTTTACCCATAAATTATGCAGATAATTCAATAAGTGATAGAGGGTTGTCAATTTTAGCAACAGAAATAAATCAGCATAGTAAGTGTGATTCTATATTACTAGATTTAGGGGACTCAATTCAAGGAAGTCCTCTAATGTACTTTCATCAGGTTAATAAAAGAAAATATAAGAATCCAGTTACTACACTATTTAACTATTTAAAATATGATTATTTTATTCCCGGTAATCACGACTTTAACTATGGCAAAAAATATCTAAAAGATTTTGTGAAAAGTATTAATGCAAGAACGCTTTGTCAAAATATATATTTACATAATAAATTGCTCTTTAAAAATGGTTTTGATATAAAAACGATGCAAAATGGATTTAAAATATTGACCATTGGAGTAACAACAAAATACATTCCTAATTGGGAAAACCCTAATCATATTAAAGATTACGAGTTCAAAGACCCATATGATGAAGCAAAGAAAATTATTGACAAATATAAAAGCCAAGTTAACTTAATTGTTTTAGCTTATCATGGCGGGTTTGAAAGAGACTTATTATCTGGTGAATTATATGTCGAAGACACAGGTGAAAATCAAGGATATAAACTGTTCAACGAATTAGAAGATGTTGACATATTATTAACTGGTCATCAACATCGTAGAATAGCTTTAAAAATAGGCAAAAGAGTTGTCGTTCAACCAGGATATAATGGTTCTAATTTAGGGCTTGTTGAAGTAACATTTACTAAAGAAAATAAAGTAGTAAATATTGATCCAAAATTACTCTCATCGAAGGACTTTGATGAAGATGAAAAATGCAGGAAATTAATACGTAAAATTGAAAAAAATAATCAAGTATTTTTAGATGAAATTATTGGAATTGTTCCTGATAATAATCTAGAAATAATAGACCCATTTTTAGCTAGAAAAGTCAAACACCCTATTGTTGATTTTATTAATTATGTTCAATTAAAAGCTACTGGAGCGATGTTGTCAGCGACTTCATTAGGAAATAAAATAACTGGATTTAAAAAACAGATTTCAATCAGAAATGTACTCTCTACTTATGTATACGCAAATACTTTGGTGGTTATAGAAATTGATGGTGCGACATTAAGAGAATATTTAGAAAAATGCGCAGAGTATTTTGTGATTATTGATGATAAAATAACATATAATCCAACATTTGCATATCCAAAATTTGAGCACTATAATTATGATATGATCGATGGTATAGAATATACGATTAAAGTCTCAAACGAATTTGGTAATAGAATAGTCTCTCTTAAATATCTTAGCAATGACATTTTAGACTCAGATAAATTCACTTTGGCATTAAATAATTATCGTGCATCTGGTGGTGGTGATTTCTATATGTTAAAGCAATGTAAAATCATTAAAGAAATACCACTTGATGTTGCTGAACTTTTAATTGACTACATAAGGACTCATAAACATCTTAGAATTCACACAAAAAACAATATAAAAATAATAAAATAAGATGAAAATTATAATTGTAATCTTATAACATAGTGTTTATATATTAAATATATGTTATAATATTATTTAATATATTTTTATCTTTTTTTAAACATATTTTTTTTAAATTGATAATGTAAGCGTTTTAGGAGCTAATTATGTATGATGGTATTGTTTTAGCAGGGGGTTATTCTAGCAGGGCTAATACAAACAAAATGTGTTTGGAATATAGAGGAAAACCACTCATCTTAAATACAATTATGTCGATGCATGAAGTATGTAAAAGAGTCATAGTGGTTACAGGACATCATCATAAAGAAATATATGAAGTCGTAAAAAATTTAGATTATGTTGATGTTGTTTATAACAAGGACTATAACAAAGGAATGTTTTCCTCAATATTAGCTGGAGTTAATGAAGTAAATAATAGTTTTTTTGTTATACCCGGAGATTACCCTACGGTAAAGAAGACAACTTATAATGAAATGATTAAAGTTAAAAATGGAATTGTTGTTCCTAGTTTTGACTATCACTTAGGGCACCCTATATTATTTGATCAATCATTTAAAATTAAAATGCTAGAAACAAAGCATACTAATCTTAAAGATTTTCGTAATGAATATAGGTTTCATATAGTGGAGGTTAATGATCCAGGAATATTATTGGATATTGATAGTTTAGAAGATTATAAAACATTATTGGAAAGGAATGATTAAATGTTAGTAACAAAATATTTGCGTCCAGAATCTATAAGTGATGCATATAAAGTACTCACTGAAGACAAAAAAAGTTTAATAATTGCCGGAGGAGCATGGATAAAATTATCTATTAAGAAAATTGAAACTTTAATATCTTTAGATAATTTAAATCTTAATCAGATTGAAACAACCAAAGATGCAATAGAAATCGGATCGATGGTTACTTTAAGAGAAATTGAAAGCAATAAGGAAGTAATTGAATTATATGAAGGAATTTTAGCACAAGCAATTCATAAAATAATGGGTATAAATATTAGAAATATAGCTACCATTGGCGGTAGTATCATGGGTAAGTTTCCTTTTTCTGATATCATACCTACATTACTTGTTATGGATACAAAACTTTTATTTTATAAGCAAGGAGAAATAAATTTAAAAGATTACTTAGAAAATCCAAAAATGGAAAAGGATATTCTATTAAAAGTAATTATTAAGAAGGAGAAAGGGTCAGGCTTCTTTAAAAAAGTTGCTAAAACTCCTTTAGATTTTTCTATTATAAATATTGCTATCTCTAGATGTGATAACAGCTTTAAAATTTGTTTAGGGTCTACACCATATTTGGCAAAACTAGCTGAAAATACTATGCAATATTTAAACAAACAAACGAGTATAACAGACGAGATCATTAATTCTGCGATTAAGATAATGATGCAAGAAATGAAATTCAATAATAACGTAAGATCCTCAAAAGAATACAAAGAAGAACTAGCTAAAGTATATGTTAGAAGAGGATTAAAGAAGGTGATTGCTCATGTTGGTTAATTTAATAGTCAATAATCAAAATAAAGTTTTTAGCTGCGAGCCTGGAGATTTTCTTCTTGATACTTTAAGAGAAAATAATTATTTAAGTGTAAGAAGAGGTTGTGATACAACAAATTGTGGTGTTTGTACAGTATTGTTTGATGGAAAACCAGTTCCATCATGTTCATTACTTACTGTTAAAGCACAAGGGCATCATATTACTACAGTTGAAGGAATTCAAAATGAAGCAGAGAAGATAGGCAAGTACTTTGGCGATGAAGGAGCTGATCAATGCGGATATTGTAATCCATCACTTGCATTAACAGTATACGCTATGAAAAAAGAACTTAAGAATCCTACTGATGAAGAAATAAAAGAATATTTAGTAGGAAACTTATGTAGATGTACAGGATATATTGCTCAAGAAAGAGCAATTAAGAAATATTTAGGTGATAAATCATGAAAGTAGTAAATAATAAAATACATTCAGTAGATGGATTGGGTATTCTAAAAGGTAGAGCTGCCTATACAGATGATTTAGCAGATAAAAATTCTTTAATAGTTAAAGTTCAAAGGTCTCCATATCCTTATGCAAGAATTAAAAGCATTGATGATAAATTAGCGAGGGAACTTCCTGGAGTTGAAATGGTTTTAACTTATAAAGACTTTCCAAGAATCCCTTTTACTAGGGCAGGTCAAGGATATCCTGAGCCTTCTCCATATGATAAATTTGTCTTAGATGAATATGTTAGATATGTAGGCGATGAAGTAGTAGCTGTAGCTGCTATTGATAATGAAACATGTGAAAAAGCTTTAAGTTTGATTAAAGTTGAATATGAAATATTAGAACCAGTATTAGATTTTGAAAATGCAATTGATAATAAATCAATTATACATCCTGAACCAGAAATACATGATATGTTTCCAATTGGATTTGAACCAAAAAGAAATATAGCTGCTAGTTATAAAATGCATGTTGGTGATGTTGAAAAGACATTAAGTGAATGTGATTATGTAATTAATGAAACATTTTATACACAAGCTCAAGCACATGTTATGATGGAACCTCATACTGTAAATGCAAGAATGGATTATCAGGAGAGGTTAGTGATTTACTCAGCCACACAAACTCCTTTTCATATGAGAAGAATTATTTCTTCTGCATTAGAAATTCCAATAACAAAAATCCGATTTATTAAACCAAGAGTTGGTGGAGGTTTTGGTGGTAAACAAGCGATTCATGGTGAAATGCTTGTTGCTTGGGTCACATGGAAAACTGGTAAACCAGCTAAAATGGTATATACAAGGAAAGAAGTTTTTGAATCATCTTATTCAAGACATCCAATGAGAATGGATGTTACCTTAGGTGCTGATAAAAATGGAAAACTTAAAGCAATTGATTTTAAGTGTTTATCAGATACAGGCGCTTATGGAGAACATGCATTAACCGTTTTTATGGTTGTTGGTTCTAAAGTTTTACCTCTATACAATAAAGTTGAATCAGTTAGATTTTATGGAGATATTGTTTATACAAATAAAACTCCTGCAGGAGCTTATAGAGGATATGGAGCAATTCAAGGAAACTTCGCACTTGAATCAGCTGTAGATATTCTTTGTCATAAAATGGGGATTGATCCAATCATATTTAGACAAAGAAATATGATGAAAGAAAATGAAACTTCACCAATATTTGCCATTATGGGTGAGGGTACTGAAGGAACAGCGATGGATATGGAAACCTGTAAATTAGAAGAATGCGTCCAAAGAGGTATGGATCTAATCGGGTGGAAAGATAAATATCCAAGAGTTGAATCAAATAATAAAATTAAATCAGTAGGAATGGCTATAGCAATGCAAGGTAGTGGAATTCCTTATATAGATATGGGTAGCGCGACAATCAAATTAAATGATCAAGGATTCTATAATCTCTTAATAGGAGCCACTGATATTGGTCAAGGTAGTGATACAATTCTAGCTCAAATAGCCGCTGAAGTATTGATGACTACAATTGATAGAGTAATCGTTTATTCATCTGATACGGATCTTACACCATTTGATTGTGGTGCATATGCATCAAGTACAACTTATGTATCTGGTAATGCAGTTTTTAAAGCAGCAACAAATATGAAAAATGCGATAATAAAAGAAGCCGCAAGACTATTAGAAACTAAAGAATCAGAAGTTGAATTTGATGGTAAAACATTAACATCAAGCAATGGAAAAACTGTTTCTTTAGAAGATTTATCAAATCAATTATTTTATAGCAATGAACAAAAACAATTATCAGTAACATCAAGTTATGTAGGGCATAAATCACCACCACCATTTATGGCTGGATTTGTTGAAATAGACATCGACAAAGAAACGGGAGAAGTTGATATCGTTGATTATGTATCTGTCGTAGATTGTGGAACAACAATAAATCCATTACTTGCAGAAGGCCAAGTAAATGGTGCGATTGTTCAAGGTCTAGGTATGGCAATGTTTGAAGACGTGAAATATAGTTCAAATGGAAAAATGATATCAAATAGCCTTATCAATTATAAAATTCCTACAAGGTTAGACATAAAAAAACTAACAACCGAATTTGTTGATAGTTATGAAACAAGTGGCCCATTTGGAGCCAAATCAGTAGGTGAAATTGGAATTGATACACCTCCTGCTGCACTAGCAAATGCGGTTTATAACGCATTAGGAATAAGAATTAATGCTTTACCAATTACACCAGAAAAAATACTTTTATCTTTAAAAGCAAAGGAGAATAAATAATATGAAAAAACAAAACATTCCAACAATCATCTTTTTTGGAGCTATCTGGGGAATTATTGAAGCTACATTAGGACATTTACTTCATTTATTACCAATTTCTATTTATATATCTGGTTCTATTATGTTCCCAATTGTAGCCTATATACTTTATAAAGCTTATGCATTAACTAAATCAAAATCATCTTTACTAGCAATTGGTGTGATTGCTGCTTTGATTAAAGCAGTAGATTTCTTTATGCCTTTTGGATCTCCTTTTAAAATATTGAATCCAATGTATTCAATTATTATGGAATCATTAATGGTTGTCTTAGTTATTAGTTTATTGAATAAAAAAGATGTATTAAATAAAGCATCTGGATTATTGATTGCGAGTTTTGGATGGAGACTTTTATATATAGGCTATATGGGAGTTCAATTTTTAGCAACTGGGTATGTATCTGATTATTTAGTAACATTCTCTGCTACAGCAGACTATGTAATTATTTTTGGATTTATTAGTGCAATCGCTGCTTTAGCAATACATTATCTAGATTTATTAGCATTCAAAAATATTGAAATAAAATACACTAGAAAAATTAATCCAATTGTTTCAGTTGTTATATTTGTATTTGCAATTGTATTAACTTTATTTATCTAAGGAGATTTTATGAGCATTTACGACAAAATATCAACATACAGAAAACAAAATATATCATTAATTCTAGTTACTGCAGTTTTTAAAGAAGGTAGTGGGCCTGTTGAAGTAGGTAAAAAAATGATTTATCTAGATACAGACAAAGCTTACGGAACGGTAGGAGGCGGAGCGTTAGAATATTATGCAAGAGAAAAATGCAAAGATCTCTTAAAAACTAGAACAAACCTGCTTGAAACGTACTATTTACAAGAAGGAAAAGTGTTTAATGATGCAATGACTTTACCAATGGCTTGTGGAGGAAAGGTTACTTTATTTTATGAGTATATCGGTCCAAAAGAAACAATCTATGTTTTTGGTGCTGGTCACGTTGGACAAGCCTTGGTTAATGTTATTAAAACAATGAATTTTCATGTTACTGTAATTGATGATCGTAAAGAAGTCATAGAAAATTTTAAAAACGCTGATATTTTAGTAAATAAACCTTTTGTAAAATATATCGAAGAAGAAGGCTTAAAAACGAATAGTTTCATTATTGTTTGCACACCAAACCATAAACAAGATTATCATGTGATAAACAAAGTAATAGAATTAGACATCAAACCAAAATATATGGGAATGCTTTGCAGCCCTGAAAAACTTGATGAATACTTAACTTCAACCTATGAAAAATTTGGCAGAAATATTGATTTAAGTTATTTCTATTCACCTATCGGATTGGATTTGGGTGGAGGTAGCCCAGAAGAAATTGCTATCTCAATCACTTCCGAAATTCTTGCGATTTCAAATGATAAGAAAAATCACAATCATATGAGGAGTGTTTTTAGTGGTAAAAATCATTACTGGAAAAATTAATTCAGGGAAGACAACTAAATTAGAATCAATCTTTCATAAAAATAATTTAGGAGATGGGTTTATCTCTAAGAAAATAATGATTGGTACTGATGTTTTTGGTTTTAAAGCTAAAAGGTTATCAGATGGCTATGAAACCATGTTTATGTTACATAATAGATATTTTTTTGAAGATAAAATCATATCTATTACTGATGATGATTTAACCTATGATTATGAGATAGGACCATATAAGGTTCTATCTAAAGCATTGAAGGTTATTGATGAAACATATAAAAATTTGATAAATGATTCAGTAAGTCCACTATACTTTGATGAGGTCGGTAAACTAGAAATAAGCGGATTGGGCTATGCGAGATATATAGAAAAAGCAATGGAAAACAATATAGATGTATATCTAGTTGTTAGGGAAGACTTAATTGACTCTATTGTTAGGAAATTTGATATAAAAGAATATTTAATTGTTAGGTTGTGATACGATGTATGATTTAAGAATCATGAACGGCCAAGTGTATATAAACAACACGTTTATAAAAACCAATGTTTATATAACCAAAGAAAGAATAGTAAATATAACTGAAGAAGTTTTGGATGCAAAAGAATCTCTGAATGTATCTGATTGTTTAGTTATGCCTGCATTAATTGACCCTCATGTTCATTTTCATTTAGATTTAGGTAAAATTCATTCAAGAGATGATTTTTTGTCGGGAAGCTTACAAGCGGCTTTTGGTGGAATAACGACAATTATAGATTTTTTAGATCCAGTTGATAATCCTAAAGATTTAGAAATTGCCTATAATAAAAGACTAGAAGATGCAAACAAATCTATTGTGGATTATTTCTTTCATGCGACAATTAAAAACCCTCAATGCGATTTAGAAGCTTTTGTACAGAAGATGAAAGCATTGGGTATTCATTCACTTAAACTATTTACAACCTACTCTGATAGTGATAGAAGGACTTACGATGAAGATATCATTGAATTGCTTAAACTTTCAGAAAAATATAAATTTTTACTTCTTGCACATATAGAGAATGATGAGTTAATTACAATTAATGATGACTTCTCATATTTAGATTTAAATAAATCTAGACCAACGATTTCTGAGACAAAAGAAGCTCTAAAACTAGCCTCTTATGTAAGAAAATATGGTGGGTATTTATATATGGTACATTTAAGTTCTGGATATACACTTGAAAAATTGATAGAGGAATATTCAGATATAATTAACAAACGTTTCTTTATTGAAAGCTGTCCACATTACTTTACTTTAACAAGTGAATGTTTAAATAAAGAAGATGGGTATTTATATACTTTGGCACCTCCATTACGAAGTATGGATGAGTTGATAAAGTTAAAAAACAATTTTGATTATATTTATGCTATCGGAACGGATCATTGCGCTTTTTATAAAGAAGATAAAAACAAATACAGATTGAAGGATATACCTTTAGGAATTGGTGGTGTTGAATATTCATTTGATATCATGTATAGACTTTTTGGTAATCAAGTAATCAATAAAATGAGTAAGAATATCTTTAAGTTATATAACATTAAAGATCGAGGAGAAATTTCTATTGGAAAACTAGCTAATTTATTTGTATATGATTTAACAGATAACGTTATTGACGATTTTCATGGTATCACTGATTATTCACCATATAAGAACATGGAAAGATTAGGAAGAGTTATCCATACAATTAATCGTGGAAAATTCATCATAAAAAATATGAGATTTAACATCCCAAACGGAAAGAAAATATGAGGTGAGTATATTGAAAGCTATCATTAATGCAAGAATTTATGATTACAACAATTTTCATAATAATTATTTTATTGTCTATGACCAAAAAATTCAAAAAATAGGACCAATGGCTTTTTTTAGTAATGGGGAGTATGATGAAATCATTGATGCAAAAAACGGATTAGTAATACCAGGATTTGCATGTAGTCACACCCATTTATATTCATCGTTTGCAAGAGGTATGAGTATACCGTTTAATCCAAAAAGCTTCAAAGATGTATTAAAACAGATGTGGTGGAAATTGGACCATTTTTTGGATAATGATATACTTTATTATTCAGCTTTAAGTGGAGGATTAGATCAATTAGTTAAAGGATCAACAACTTTAATTGACCATCATGCAAGTTTTAATATCAAGGGGTCTTTAGATACAATCAAAAAAGCTTTGGTTGATGACTTAGGCATTAGAGCTATCTTAGCATTTGAAACCAGTGATCGCTTTGATATTGATGAATCTATTAGAGAGAACGCTGAATTTATAAAAAAGAATAAAAGTGATAAAATTTCTGGATTATTTGGATTGCATGCCTCATTTACTTTATCAGATGAAACCCTAAAAAAAGTAAGTGAAAATCTTAATAATGCAGGGATTCATATCCATGTAGCTGAAAGCATTAAAGATGAAGAAGATTCAATCAATAATTATGGAAAATCTGTCGTTAAAAGACTAGAAGATTTTAATTTAATAAATGATAACAGCATTTTAGTACATTGTACAAATGCTAGTGAAAAAGAATTAGACATCATTAAAAAACATAATGCATATATCGCAGTAAATACAACTTCAAATATGAACAATGCAGTTGGCTTACCGAATGTAAAAATGATGGAAGAAAAAAAGATAAATCTAATGATTGGTAATGATGGATTGATTCAATCCATGCCAATTGAGTATTTAAATGCATATTACTCTGCACATTTAAATTCAAAAAATCCAATTGGCTTATCTATTGATACCATCAAGAAAGCGATACTAACCAGTTATGAATTCGTAGAAAAACAATTAGGGGTAAAAATCGGTATGATTAAAAATGGGTATGTTTCAGATTTACTAATTATACCTTATAAAGAATTTACACCATTAAATAAAGACAATATTTTTGGCCATTTATTCTTTGGAATATTCCCTGGATTTTTACCTAAATATGTTATCGCTGGTGGAAAAACGATTGTTGATAATTATCATGTAAATGAAACAATAGAAAATAAGTTAAATGAAGCTACCGATAAAGCTACTAAATTATGGAAAACAATAGATAAAGAAGGTAATACGCTTGAGTTTAAATTCTAAGTTAGATGGAGGTTATATAATTTTATGAGCGCAGAAATGAGACCAATTCAATTTAGTAAACTAATCAATTGGATGAAAATTGAATATCAAAACAACCAATCGATATTTGGAATTCATAGAAATAAATTTTACAAGAATAATTCAGACACATACATTGAGATGTTTGGTGACAAAATTAGTTCACCAATAGGCCCCGCTGCTGGGCCAAATTCTCAACTAGCTCAAAATATTATCTCTGCATATTTAGCCGGAGCTAGATTTATAGAATTAAAGACCGTACAAATTATGGACGGTGAAGAACTAGCTGCATGTGTTCCAAGACCTTGTATTAATGTAGAAGATGAAGGATATAATGTTGAATGGTCAACTGAATTAAAAGTCTCTGAAGCTAGAGATGAATACATTAAAGCTTGGTTTGCAATTCATGTTTTAGCAAAAGAATTAAATATTTCTAACCATAGAGACTTTATTTTCAACATTTCAGTTGGATATACATTAGAAGGAATTAAAACGCCTAAAATAGATCATTTTATTAATGATATGTTACATGCATCAAATACTGATATCTGGAATGAATGCAAGGAATATTTATTAGAGAACATAGATATGTTTGATCATGTGAACCATAAAGATATTGAAAACATAAGTGATGCTATATCGCCAAGTATTACAATATCAACCATGCATGGTTGTCCACCTTCAGAGATTAACTCAATCGTTGAACATTTGGTTAATGTTAAAGGTATGCATACCTATGTAAAATGTAATCCTACACTTTTAGGATATGATTATGCAAGAAATATTCTTGATACACTAGGATATGAATATCTATCATTTGACGAACATCATTTTAACAATGATTTACAATGGAATGATGCCATACCAATGTTCACGCATTTACAAAAATTAGCCCAAGAAAAGAATTTAGTTTTCGGCTTAAAATTAACGAATACTTTTCCTGTTCAAATTAAAAGAAAAGAACTTCCAGGTGATGAAATGTATATGTCTGGACGTGCTTTATTTCCGTTAAGTATAAGTTTAGCACAGAAATTAACCGAAGCTTTTGATGGTACAATGCCATTATCATATTCAGGTGGAGCTGATGCTTTTAATATTGAAACAATTTTTAAAACTGGTATACGTCCGATTACTATTTGTACGACGATTTTAAAACCAGGTGGTTATGCTAGAATAAAACAATTAGCACAAATTTGCGAACCACTATTAGATGGTAAAATCAGAAAAATAAGTCTTGATAAACTAAATAAAATTGTAGAAGGTTTACCAAGATATAAATATAACCAAAAGGAAACTCGTGAAGTAGGGTCAAGAAAATCCACTTCTAGTCTTCCATTATTTGATTGCTTTAAATCACCATGTAATTCTAAGGATATTGGTTGTCCAATTGAGCAACAAATTCCTGAGTATTTAAAACTTGTATCAAATGGCTTATTAAAAGAAGCATTTGATGTGATTTCAATAGATAATGCAGTACCTGCAATTACAAGTACAATTTGTGATCATCAATGTCAAAATGTATGTACTAGAGTAGATTATGAGGAAAGTCTATCTATTAGAGACATTAAAAAAGAAGCAGTTTTAGCTGCTCAAGATGATTTTATTAAAAAAATAAAAATCAAAGCATTAAAAACTTCAAAAAAAGTAGCGGTTATTGGTGCTGGTGTTGCAGGAATAGCAGCGGCTTTATTCTTAAGACGTAATGGTGTTTATGTAGATGTTTTTGAAAAACGTGATAAACCCATGGGAATTGTTAGTTATGTCATACCAGAGTTTAGAATTCCATCAGAAATGATTGAAAAAGACTATCAAATGGCATTAGCTACTGGAGTTAATTTTCATTTTAATGTAGATCCTAATTTTGATTTAAATCTTCTTAAGAAAAACTATGATTTTGTCATTATCGCTATTGGATCTTGGTTAAAAGGATATAACCCATTATCTAAAGGTAAAGATTTAGCTTACGAAGCTCTAGACTTTTTAGAAAAATCTAAAGTAAGTAATTATTCATTAGATTTAGGTAAAAACGTAGTTGTAGTAGGAGGCGGAGATGTATCCATGGATTGCGCTAGAAGTGCAAAACATACAAAAGGGGTTGAAAATGTAACCTTAATTTATCGTCGGACTAGAAAAGTTATGCCAGCCACCTATGAAGAATACAAACTAGCTACTAGCGATGGAGTAAACATTAAATTCTTAACTTCTCCAGTTGATTTTAATGGAAAAACATTGACATGTGTTAAGAATGAACTTGTAAATAATAAGGCTAGACCAACTGAAGAGACATTTACAATTGAATGCGATTCTATAATCAATGCTATTGGAACTAAAGTAGATAAAACTGGCTATGTTAGAAATGACATTCCTCTTAATGAGTGGGGATACCCTTTAATTAATGATTTTAACGAAACTCTAATAGAAAATGTATATGTTGCTGGTGATGGTAAAGCGGGAGCTAAAACCATTGTAAAAGCAGTTGCTGATGCAAAACTAATCGCAATTGATATTTTAAATAAACTAGAATTAAGCAATGATTTTGTAAAAGTGAAAATATTAGAAAATCAAGCTAAACTATATGATAAAAAAGGTACTTTAGAAGAAAGATTAGAAGCTAGATTTGATGGTTCTCGTTGCTTAGTATGTGATCAAGTATGCGATATATGCGAAGATGTTTGTCCTAATAGAGCAAATATTAGCATCAATATTGAATCTGAATTATTCAAACAAAAACAGCAAATTATTCATATTGATGGTATGTGTAATGAATGTGGGAACTGCGCAACTTTCTGCCCGCATAGTGGAAAACCTTATAAAGATAAAATAACTCTATTTTGGACTGAAGCTGATTTTTTAGATTCAACAAATGTTGGATTCCTTAAAATAGATGATTTGCAGTATAAAGTTCGAGATGAATCAGGGAATGTATTTATTTATAAAATTGGCGAAGATACAGTATCAAAAGAAATCGCTCAAATTATCTCTACTGTAAATGAGCATTATTCATATTTAATGGTATAAGATATTAAAAGAATCAGACCTAAGGAGGTAAAGCTTTTTGAAAGATATTAGTAAATCAATTAAAAAAACAGATAGTAATGAAAAAATATCTGGTAGTGCAACATATGTAGCTGATATTAAATTAGATGGAATGTTACATGCAGTTAGTTTACGAAGCTCAATCGCTAAGGGGAAAATAAAGGAAATTAAGTTCCCTGAAATCCCTAAGGATTACTATATTGTAAGTCATAAAGATATTCCTGGGAAAAACATTGTTAAGATTATTTTTGAAGATCAAAAAATATTCCCTGTTGATTCAATTACTTACAGATATGAACCGATTTTATTAGTAGTTGGGCCTGATAAGCAAAAAGTAGTTGATATCATTAATCAGACTAAGGTTGAGTATATAGAAGAAAATCCAGTTTTTGATTGGGTGAATAGTGCAATAGATTATCACTTTGAAAAAGGTGTGGGTTTAGAAGCATTTAAAGATGCTGATAAAGTAATCAAGTATGATTATGAAACAGGTTATCAGGAACAAGCCTATATTGAACCTCAAGGATTTATAGGATATCCTGAAGGAGAAAAAGTTACATTAATAGGATCTATTCAATGTCCTTATTATGTTAAAAATGCTGTGATTCAAGCGTTAAATGCAAAACCAGAAAATGTTAGAGTTATTCAACCAAGTATTGGTGGAGCTTTTGGTGGAAAAGAAGAGTTTCCTTCATTAATCGCTTGTCAGTTAGCTGTTGCTGTAAATAAAATTAAAAAGCCTATACAGTTATTATATGAACGTGATGAAGATATGAACTGTACAACAAAACGTCATCCTGCTAAAATTCATTTTGAGGCAGCAATTAAACAAAATGAAATTCAAGGAATTAAAGTATACACTGCAATAGATGCAGGAGCTAATATTGGATTAAGTGGTGTTGTATTATCAAGAGCCTTAATTGCATGTACTGGGGTTTATACAATTGATAACTTAGATGTGAGTGGTGATGTATTTATTACAAATACAGTACCTAATGGAGCATTTAGAGGATTTGGGGCACCACAAATGTTTTTCGCAGTTGAAATGTTTATGGAACATGTAGCGCTTGATTTAAATCAAGATGTATTAAGCTTCAAAAGAAAATATTTAGCAAAACAAAATGATAGAACTTCTACAAATGGTATTTTTAGAGATCCTGTAATTATGCCAAAAATGATAGATAAAGCTATGGAAGTTTCTGATTATCTTAATAAACATAAAGATTATTCAGATGAATCAGTATATAAGGGAATAGGAATGAGCTTATTCTTCCATGGATGTGGGTTTACTGGTAGTGGTGAAAAAGATATTATTAAAGCTAAAGTAAAACTCAGAAAAGAAATAACTGGTGATGTTTCTATATTAGTTGCCGCAGTGGATATGGGACAAGGGATAAGAACAACGTTAAGAAAAGTAGTTTCTAATATTTTAGAAATTCCAATAGAAAAAGTAATTTTTGATTTTCCTGATACAGATAAAGTCCCAGATTCAGGACCAACGGTTGCATCAAGAACAATGATGATTGTTGGTGGATTGATCGCTAGAGCTTGTATTGAAATGAAAGAAAGATGGGAAGAAACATCTTTTACTGTAACAAAACAATATGAACAACCTAGTTATATTAAATATGATGAAGCTTCATTTTATGGAGATGCATACCCTGCATATTCATGGGGTGTGAATATTATTGAAGTCCAAGTAGATAAAGCGACATATCAAGTTAATCTTGTAAATGCTTGGAGTGTTTATGATTGTGGAAAAGCAATAGATGAAAGAATCGTATTAGGTCAAGCCGATGGAGGATTAGCACAAGGACTATCTTATGGATATCTAGAAGTTATGAATCATGATAAAGGTGTTATTAAACAAAAAAATATGACAGATTATATTATTCCTACAGCGAAAGACATCTGTAATATGGAAACTATCATCTATGATAATCCATACGCATACGGGCCATATGGAGCTAAAGGAGTAGGAGAATTAACATTAATTGGTGGAGCACCTGCAGTAAGTTTAGCAATAGAACAAGCTATTTCAAGAAGAATACACAAAATCCCTGCTACACCTGAATATATTATGGAGTTGGTTAATAATGGCTAAAATAGAATTAAGAGTTAATGGAAAACCAGTTTTTCTAGATACAGATTACAATAGAAGATTATTAGATGTTCTAAGAGAAGATTTAGAACTTAAAGGACCAAAAGAAGGCTGTGGAGAAGGCGAATGTGGTGCTTGCGCAGTATTGCTTGATCACCAAGTAGTAAACTCTTGTTGCGTTCCTTTAGCAAATTGTATAGGTAAGGATATCGTTACTATTGAAGGATATGCCATGACTTCAAGATATAAAATTCTGAAAGAAGCCTTTGAAGAAGAAGGAGCTGTACAATGTGGTTTTTGTACGCCTGGAATGATGATAGCTGCAGAAAGTTTATTAAATAAAAACCCAAACCCAACTGATGAAGAAATCAAAATTGGGTTAAGTGGAAATCTATGTCGTTGCACAGGCTATAACATGATTATTAAAGCAATCAAAAGAGCTGCGAAAGCTGGTGAAGGAATATGGTAAAAGCATATGTTCCAAAAACCTTACAAGAAGCTTTAGAATTACTAGATAAAAGTAAATTACAGATTGTAGCTGGTGGTACGGATATGTTAATACAAAATCATGCTAGAAGTCCACTACCTATTAATTATAAGAACGATATTATCTATATTTTGAATCTTGAAGAGTTAAAAGGAATTACTGAAGATGATGACTTTATTTATATAGGCGCATGTACACCTTTAGAAGAAATAATGGATCATAAATTAACTCCTAAGCTCTTAAAAGATACAATATTAGAAATGGCTTCTCCAGCAATTAGACATACTGGAACCTTAGCTGGTAATATTGGAAATGCTTCTCCTGCAGGAGATTCTTTGGTAACACTATATCTATTAAACGCTGATGTTGAAATAAAATCCCTCAATAACACAAGAAGAATGTGTATTAGAGATTTTATTAAAGGTGTTAGAAGAATAGACTTAAAACCAAATGAAATCATAACTAAAGTTATCATTAATAAGATTACTTTTGATAAAGCTGAATTTATTAAAGTTGGTCCAAGAAGAAGCGATGCAATATCTAAATTATCTTTTGCATATGGAATTACATTCTATAACGACGAAACAATTGATTTTAGAATTGCATACGGCGCAGTAAATACAACGGTAGTAAGACATCCTGAAATTGAATGTTTGTACATCAGAAAAACAAAAGAAGAACTGAAAGAATCAGTTGAAGAAATCGTTGAGGCATATAGACCATTTATTAAGCCAATCGATGATCAAAGATCCAATCAATTATATCGAAAAAATGTTTGTGAAAACTTATTAAGGAAATTTATATTAGAATTATAGAGGTGATTACTTGAATATTAATCTTATTGAACAAGCAACAGGTGCTAAAAAAGCTGACTTAGTATTAAAACATTGTAAAATCATAAACGTGTTTACAAGAACGATAGAGACTGAAGATATTGCAATATCTGAAGGCATAATCGTTGGTGTAGGTAAATATCAAGGAAATAAAGAAGTTGACTTAAGTGGCTTCTTTGTTAGTCCTGGTTTTATTGATGGGCATTGTCATATAGAATCTTCAATGGTTACACCTCAAGAATATGCAAAAATAGTGATTCCTAAAGGAACAACCTCAGTGATAGCTGATTGCCATGAAATCGCTAATGTTAGAGGAAAAGATGGAGTTAAGTTTATGCTGAACTCTGCAGAAAAATCTCCTCTTGATGTCTTTATGATGATTCCATCTTGTGTGCCAGCAACTAGTTTTGAAACTAGCGGAGCTACTTTAAACGCAAAAGATATCGAAGAACTTAAATCACTTAAAAATGTAATAGGTTTAGGAGAAATGATGAACTACCCAGGTGTTATTTATAAAGATAAATCAGTTTATGATAAATTAGATGTTTTTAAAGATCAAATGATTGATGGTCATGCACCAGAAGTATTTGGGAATGATTTAAATGCATATATTTTAGCGGGAGTAAAAACTGACCATGAATGTACAACTGCACTTGAATTAGAAGATAAAGTAAAAAGAGGGATGTACATTCATTTAAGAGAGGGATCACAGACAAGAAATGTGATTGATCTACTTCCTGGGGTTAAAGATGCTTATTTAAATAGATTACTATTCTGTACAGATGATATTCACCCAAATGATATCTTAAAAGACGGACATATTAATTATAATATCAACCTCGCAATAAAACATGGATTAGATCCAATAAAAGCCATTACGATGGCTACGATTAATACAGCTAATTGTTATAATCTAAAAAATTATGGAGCAATAGCTCCTGGATATTTCGCTGATTTAGTTGTATTCAAAGATTTAAATAATATTCAACCTAAATATGTTTATAAAAAGGGTAAAATGGTAGCTTATGACAACAAACCATTATTTGAAACACAAAAACATATTGATGAAAAAACTCTAGATACAATTAATTTTGATATAAGTAATTTTAAATTCAAATACAATCTTAATTTTGACATGGTTAACGTTATAAAATTAGTTAAGAATAATATAATTACAAGACTTTCTGTAGAAGAAGTAAAACTGATTGATGGAGATGTTTTTTTAGATAAAGATAGAGATTTATTAAAACTCTTTATTATTGAAAGACACCATAACACAGGTAATATTGGTAAAGCACTTCTATCTGGATATGGGTTAAAAAACGCTGCGATTGCTTTAAGCATAGCCCATGATTCTCATAACATTGTTTTAGTAACTGATAATGAAAATGATAGCTTAATAGCTCTTAAAAAAATTAAAGAAATGACTGGGGGAATTGTTTTAGTAAGTAAAGGTAAAATTCTAGGATCTTTACAATTAGAAGTAGGAGGAATCATGACAAATGATTCAGCTATAAAAGTTAGAGATGATTTAGAAAACTTAGAAAGACAAATTAGAAACTTGGGGGTTTCAGAAGAAATTGTTGATCCATTCCTTTCTTTAGCCTTTTTATCATTACCTGTAGTTCCAGAAATCAAAGTAACAGATTTAGGATTATTTGATGTTAGAAACTTTAAACTAATTACGCTTGAAGCTGGTGATAGTCGATGAAAAATGTAAAGCATTATGAATGTACAATTTGTCATAAAATCTACCCTAAAGAGAGTGAATTTATGACTTGTCCTTCATGTGGTGAATCAGGTATATTAGAAATTGTTTTTGATTATGAAAAAATAAAAGAACAAATTTCTAAAGCATATTTTAAGAATAATAGAGATTACTCTATAAAAAGATACTTACCATTTTTAACAGTAGATCCAAAGTATTTTACTAACACTTTAAATGTTGGTTGGACACCACTTTATAAATCCACTAAACTTTCTGAAGATTTAGATATAAAAGATTTATACTTTAAGGATGATGGTCAAAACCCAACGCAGTCATTAAAAGATAGAGCTTCAATTATTGCTTGTTTAAAAGCAAAAGAATTAGGATATGATACAATCTCTTGTTCTTCAACAGGTAATGCTGCTTCAAGCTTAGCTGGTAACGCAGCTAAGATGGGTTTGAAAACTGTTATCTTTGTTCCTAAGAGAGCACCTATTGGTAAATTGATTCAGTTAAAAGCGTTTGGTTCAAATTTGATTAAAGTAGATGGAGACTATAAAGATACTTTTAGATTATCAAAAGAATCTATTGAGTATTATAAGTGGTATAATAGAAACGCAGCTATAAACCCTCATTTAGTAGAAGGAAAGAAAACTGTCGCAATGGAAATCGCTGAACAACTGGATTTTAAACCAACTGACTATGTATTTGTTTCTGTTGGAGATGGCTGTACAATTGCTGGGGTTTATAAAGGATTCTATGATTTTTTACAAGTAGGATTAATAGATAAAATTCCAAAAATTATTGGTGTTCAAAGCGAAGGATGTGCTCCTTTCTATGAAGCATTTCACAACAACCATGAATTAAGAGAAACTTCTGAAGATACAATCGCAGACAGTATTGCTGTTGGGATTCCTAGAAATCCTATTAAGGGACTAAATGCAGTTAAGAAATCACATGGTACTTTTATCAAAGTAAGTGATGATGAAATTTTAGAATCCTTAATGTTGTTAGCTAGAACTGAAGGTATCTTTGCTGAACCTGCAGCTGCTGCTTCACTTGCAGGAGTAATTAAAGCAAAAAAAGAAAACTTAATAAATGATTCAAATTCAGTAACTGTTATTGTTACTGGAAACGGATTAAAAGATCCAAATGCAATTAAAGAAAGAATAACAGATTGGCTTCTATTAAAGGCGGATATTAATGAAGTTAAAAAACATATAAGAAATTCAAAGGAGACGATATAATGAGTAAAATTCCGTTTGGACCGACTTATGATGAAATGCTACATCCAGAGTCAGTTACTAAAGAAATTAGACAAAGAGCATTAGCTGCTAAAGAAAGGGAACTAGATCCAATTAATCTCTTTAATATTACATGGAAGAATGAAAAGAATGAAGTAAACAAAATAGTTCTTCCAAAAGAATTAACTGGTGTTGATTGTAATATTGTTGTTTTATTAGGTAAATATTTCCCTTCAGGCTCTCATAAGGTAGGACCAGCATACGCTACTTTAATAGAAGGATGTGTTGATAAAACAATTGTTCCTGGAAAACATACAATTCTAGGACCTTCTACAGGTAATTTTGGTATTGGGGTTTCATACATTTGTAATTTAATGAAGTATGATGCAATTGTAATTATGCCAGACAATATGAGTAATGAACGTTATGAAAGAATTAAAAGATATGGTGCTAAGTTAGACTTAACACCAGGAACAGAATCAGATGTTATTCTTACTTTAGAAAGAACTTTTGAACTTAAAAAAGATCCAAAAAATAGATCTTTGGCACAATTTGAATTATTACCAAATTATAGGTTCCATAGACATGTAACAGGTAATTCATGTATTGAAGCTGTTAAAGGTATCGGTAATGGTAGAATAGCATGTTTTGCTTCAGCGCCTGGTTCAGCTGGTACTCTAGGTGCAGGAGATCAAATCAAAAAAGCATTTCCTGAATGTAAGATTGCAGCGTTAGAACCATATGAGTGTTCTACACTTACAAATGGCGGTTTAGGGCAACATAGAATCGAAGGTATTGGCGATAAAATGTGTACGTTAATCCATAACATATTAAATACAGACTATATTGCGATGATTAAAGATGACGATTCAGTTAGAGGACTTAAAGTAATTTGTGATGCGCCATACATTTTAGAAGAAAATGGTGTTGATTCAAAAACAGCTGAACATTTAAGAGATTTATTTGGCGTATCTGGTATCTGTAATATTATTGGCGCTATTAAAATGGCTAAGTACTTAAAACTTGGTCCTGAAGATAATATCGTAACTATCGCTACAGATGGGTTAGATAGATATCATTCTGTAATCAAAGATTTAGATAGAAGATATCTAGAAACTGAAGACTTTGTTTTAAGAAGATGGTTCAAAGATGTTTTCCGTAAAATTGGTGAAGAAGAGATTAAAGATACTAGAAGAAAAGAACAAAAAGAAGAGTTATTTAAGCAAAAAGAAAAAGATTGGTTAAAATTTGGTTATTCTCAAGCATATTTAGATTCAATGAGAAACAAGGAATTTTGGGATGAAGAATACGAAAAAGTATTCCATTATGATGAATTAATCAAAAAATTACGTGAGGAATAATATGTCTGAATTTAAGAAAATATTAGAAAAAGCAAATGAATATAAAAAAGATATGACTAAGTTCTTACGAGATATGATTGCTATCCCTAGTGAAAGTTGTGATGAAGAAAAGGTTATTCTTAGAATCAAAGAAGAAATGGAAAAAGTTGGCTTTGATGAAATCACAATTGACCCAATGGGAAATATCATCGGTAGAATCGGTCATGGATCACATTTAATAGCAATGGATGCTCATATTGATACAGTAGGAATTGGAGAAATTAAAAACTGGAAATATGATCCATATAAAGGCTATGAAGATGATGAAAATATTTTTGGCAGAGGTGGAAGCGATCAAGAAGGTGGAATGGCTTCTATGGTTTATGCTGGGAAAATCATTAAAGATTTAGGGTTAGAAGATGATTATACTTTATTAATCACAGGTACAGTTCAAGAAGAAGACTGTGATGGGTTATGTTGGCAATATATCATTGAAGAAGATAAAATTAAACCAGAATTTGTAGTCATAACAGAACCTACTAGTTGTAGAATATATCGAGGACATCGAGGAAGAATGGAAATAAAAGTTTCTGTAACTGGTATATCTTGCCATGGTTCAGCACCCGAAAGAGGAGATAATGCAATTTATAAAATGGCACCAATCCTTTTAGAACTACAAGAGCTACATAAAAGATTATTAGATAATGAATTTTTAGGAAAAGGATCGTTAACAGTTAGTGAAATATTCTATTCATCACCTTCACGTTGTGCAGTAGCTGATGGATGTTCAATATCAATTGATAGAAGATTAACTGATGGTGAAACTTATCTATCAGCATTAGAAGAAATAAGAAATCTTCCATCAGTAAAATCTAGTAATGCAGTTGTCGAAATGTATGATTATGAAAGACCATCATATACAGGGTTAGTATATCCTACCAAGTCATATTTTCCAACTTGGGTATTACCGAGAGAACATGTTGTTTGTGATACGTTAGTTGAAAGTTATCAATCACTATTTAATGAAGAACCAGTTGTTGATAAATGGACATTCTCAACAAATGCAGTATCAATTATGGGAAGATATAATATTCCATGTATTGGATTTGGACCAGGCGCGGAAGTAGAAGCGCACGCTCCAAATGAAAAAACTTTTAAAAGTCATCTCGTTAAGGCATGTGCAATGTACGCAAGCATACCTTTAATGTATATGAAAAATATTAAGAAATAGGAGAAATTTATGAAACCATTATTTAAAGGAAAACACTTTATTACACTAGAAGAATGGAAAAAACCAGAAATAGACAAATTATTAGAAGTATCATTTAAAATGAAAGAATACTTCTATAACAATGAAGATACTACTTTCTTAAAAAACAAAACAGCTTTTTTAATGTTCTTTGAACAATCGACAAGAACCAGAAATTCAATGGAAGCTGGACTTGCTCAATTAGGAGGACATGCAACATTCTTAGATACTTCAAAAATGCAAATTTCACATGGAGAAAGTGCAAAAGATACTGCTAAGATATTATCAAGTTATGGTCATGGGATTGCTTGCAGAAATTGTTTTTGGGGAATTGGTAATGACTTCTTAAGAGAAATGGCAAAAAATTCTTCAGTTCCAATTATGAATTTGCAATGTGACTTATATCATCCAATGCAAGGATTAGCCGATTTAATGACAATTCAAGAAGTATTTAAAGAAACGAAGCACCTAAAAGTATCTATTATTTGGGCTTATGCGACAACACATAAGAAACCGATTAGTGTTCCACTAACTCAAATATTATTATTCCCAAGATACGCAATGGATGTTACTTTAGCTTATCCAGAAGGATATGATTTACCAGATTGGGCAATTAAACAAGCTAAAAAACACGCAGAAGAAAATGGTGGATCATTTAAAATAACACATAATATGATAGAAGCATTTAAAGATGCTGATGTAGTTATTCCAAAGAATTGGGGTTCTTGGGTTAATAATCAATCTGATGAAGTAGTTGATGACCTATTAGAATCATATAAAGGATGGAAATGTACGGAAGATATGATTGCTTTAACTAGTCCTAATGTTAAATATATGCATGCATTACCAGCTGATAGAGGAAATGAAGTAGAAGACTCTGTTATTGATGGAGAACATTCAATTGTATATTTAGAAGCAGAAAATAGAATCCATACAGCTAAAGCTGTCATGGCTATGACTATGGGAGATAAATAGAGAAAGATGAGAATTTTTATTGCTTTGCTGTTTGATGAAGAAAATAAAAATATTATCCACGATATCTTACAAGAAGTAAAGGTAATTTCAAAAAGTGGAAATTTTACTGAAAGAAATAATCTTCATCTTACATTAGTCTATATAGGCAAAACTAGTGATTCTGAATTAAAAAACATAAGAAAAAAACTTTCAGAAATTAAAATCCAAAAGTTTAACTATATGACTAATAAAATTAAATATTTTAAGAAAAGCAATAATCAAAAAATTGTTTATTTAGGCGTAGATAAAACAGAAGAAATGCTTAATTTATATAATCAGGTCGTAGATAAATTAAATGAATTGGATTATCATTTCTTACATGAAAAACTAACTCCTCATATTACTTTAGGTAGAAAAGTAATTTTAAAAGAGTATGAAAATGTAAGATCGATCTATTGTAATCCTCTTAATTTAAAAGCCATAAAAATAAGTATTATGGAATCAAAAAGAGTTGATGATAATTTAGTATATGAGGAATTATATAAGATACCTCTTATATAAATGGAATATCTCTAAAAATAGAGATAAAATAAAAAAAGCACATACCCAGTATGTGCTATTTTTCAATAAAGTTCTTTTTCTTTTTCTTGATACTCTTTAAAAAGTTTTAGGCATGAATTACGTTCAGTTCCTTCTAAATCTAAAACATTAATATCTTTTGCTCCATGATTAATGAAGTCATAAATAAAATCATCTCTAAACCCAATTTCACCAGCATCGTTAGCTGTACATCCATAATAAACTTTTTTGATATTACTCCAAATAATAGCACCTAGACACATTGGGCAAGGATAACAAGTAGTATAAAGGATACAACCTGTTAGATCGTGAGTACCAATATTCTTTGTTGCTTCTCTAATGGCGTTGATTTCCGCGTGAGCCGTAGGATCATGACTTTCTAATACAGAATTAGATGCAATTGATAATATTTTACCTGTTTCATCAATTATTAGCGCACCGAAAGGTCCACCAATATCTTGATTCATGGTTTTTCTAGCTCTTTCAATAGCTTGAACCATTAAATCATGGTGATTTTGTTTATTCATATAATCCCTCTTTTCTTGTGTATATATATTATAGAAAATTTTTTATGCTTTGTAAAATACATATCTAAAAATAAGCCAATTAATTTATTATAATCATATATATATGATATAATTTATGTAGAAAATATGTAAGGTGGTAAATTATGAAATTAGTTACTTGGAATGTAAATGGGCTAAGAGCCGCAACCAAAAAAGGATTTTTAGATTTTTTTAATGAGATTAAAGCAGATATTTTTGCTATACAAGAAACAAAAATGCAAGAAGACCAGAAAGAATTTGAGCTTGATGATTATTATGAATATTGGAACTGTGCAGATAAAAAAGGATATTCAGGAACTTTAATATATACAAAACACAAACCCTTAAAAGTAGTATATGGAATCGATGGTGAATTATATAATGATGAAGGTAGGATTATTACATTAGAATACGATGATTTTTATTTTATCAATGTATATGTTCCTAATTCAAAACCTGAATTAGCCAGAATAGAATATCGACAACTCTATGAAGATAACTTTAGAGATTACATTAAAAGATTGGACAAAGAAAAGCCTGTAGTTTTATGTGGAGATTTAAATGTTGCTCATAAGGAAATTGATCTTAAGAATCCTAAAGCTAATCTAAGAAATCCAGGCTTTAGCATTGAAGAAAGAACTAAGTTTCAAGAATTATTAGATGCAGGGTTTATTGATACATATAGATATCTTAATCCAGATAAAGTTAAATATACATGGTGGTCTTATCGATTTAATGCTAGAAAAAGCAATTCAGGATGGAGAATCGATTACTTTGTTGTTAGCGATAGAATCAAAGAATTAGTAGAAAATGTAGAATTAAGAAATGATATTTATGGAAGTGACCATTGTCCAGTTGAAATAGATATTAAACTATAGAAAAAGGTGATTTAGTGAATCGAAACTGGTTAAAAATAATAGCTGCTATAAGTATGACTATTGATCATCTAGGATACATTGTTCTAAATTATTTTGAGCCAACTCCTGCGATTGGTTTTTGTTATACATGTTTTAGATCAATTGGTAGAGTTGCATATGTATTGTTTGCATTCATGATTGTACAAGGCTTTTTGAAGACAAGCAATTTAAAAAAGTATTTTTTACGATTACTTGGATACGCAGTATTCCTTGAATTCTTTATTTTACTATTTGCTATTTATACTAAAAATTTTGATCCGCTTTTAAGACTTAACGTAATCTGGTCATTTGTATTTGGACTAGGAGCATTAATGTTATTAAAAAGTAGTAAACTGGGAATAAGACTATTAGTTATTCCAATTGTTTTCCTTGCTGAATTTTTAAACCTTTCTTATGGTGCATATGGAGTTTTAATGATTCTATTCTTTGCAATATATCAAAATCCATTAACACAATTATTGTTTTTAACTGGATTAAATCTTCTATTTATTGAGTATCCGCTTTTTGCACTCATTAACAGACCTGATTTAGCTAAATATGCTGGAGTTGAAGTGATTCAATGGTTTTCATTAGCCGCGTTCATATTTATCTTCCTGTACAATGGGAAGAAAGGTAAATACAATATGAAATGGTTCTTTTATATATTTTATCCAGCTCATTTAGGTGTTATATATGGAGTATTTTATTTGTTAAATAGGTGATATGATGATTGTTTTAAATCCTAATGAAATGCAAGAATTTGATAGATTTACTTTAGAATCTTTAAAGATTAATGAAACTGATTTAATGCAAAAAGCAGGATCGGCATTAACTAAAGATTTTTTAAGTAGAGCAAAACCAAGCAAGAAAGCATGCTTAAGCATTTTTGCTGGTATTGGTAATAATGGTGGAGATGCTTTAGTTATGGCTATAGAGCTTAAGAAAGTAGGATTTAACCCTAATGTTTTTGTTGTTGGCAACATTTTAAAAGCAAGCGAAGCATTTAAATATTTTCTGGATTTAACAAAAGAAATAAAAACCATTGATCATATCGAGGCGTTACAATTAATGCAAACAACTATTTCTAAATCAGATTATATTATTGATGGTATTTTTGGAAATGGATTAACTAGAGAAGTTTCTGGGTTTAGAAAAACCTTATTCGATTATATAAACCAATCAAAAACCATTGTTTATTCAATTGATTTTCCTTCAGGAATTAGTCCTATAAATGGTAAGGTATTAGGTAAAGCGATAAAAGCAAATTACACAGGTGTTGTTGGTTTTTATAAATTAGGAAATTTACTAAATGATGCTATTGATTATCATGGGGATATAAAATTACTAGATATTGATATTGTTCAAAAAAAATCGATAAATAAAGTATATATTGATTTAGAAAAATACAACATTAAAAAAATAAAAAGATTACACAATTCAAATAAATATACTTATGGGTTAACTGTTTTTATTGGTGGAAGAGCCTCAATGACTGGTTCAATTCAAATGAGTGCAATATCTGGACTTAAATCAGGGATCGGATTAGCAGTTGTGATTTCGGATATAAAAAAAGGCTTTACTCAGTTTTATCCAGAATTAATTGTAGTGGATAAAGGAAGTGAGTCAGTTTTATCTTATATAAAAAAAGCTGATACCATCGTTTTTGGCCCAGGATTAGAATTAAATGATGAATTTTATAAAACAATAATCCAAGAAGCAATTAATTGTAATAAAAAGATTGTTGTTGATGCATCTGGACTAACTTATTTAGATTATGAGAATCCATCTAATAATCCTAATATATTATTAACTCCACATGTGGGGGAACTGGCAAAAATCTTTCATAAAAAATCAGAAGAAATTATAAATGATCCATTATTTTACATTAATAAATTAACTAAATTAAATTACAATGTATTACTTAAAGGTCCGTGTACAATCGTTTCTAATGGTGATAAAACAATATTTATGCAAGCCAAGAATCCGGGATTAGCTACAGCTGGTAGTGGAGATGTATTGTCTGGTATTATTGGGGCTAATTTAGTCTCTAATAGTCCTTTAAAGGCAATGGAGTTGGCGGTTGCGATTCATTCTAAGGCAAGTAACCTTGCTAAAGAAAAATATGGAGAAACAAGTTTAATAGCTTCAAACATTATTGAATTTTTACATGAAGCACTTAGATAGGAGTATAGATATGAAATATAAAAATATAGAACCAAACATATCAGATAAAGCTTATATCATAGGCAACGCTGTAGTTGTTGGTGATACGTTAATTAAAGAGGACTCAAGCATTTGGTTTAATGCAACAGTTAGAGGAGATATGGCTGAAATAGTTATTGGTAAGGGAACGAATATTCAAGATAATGCAGTCGTACATACAGACACATCTAAGCCTACGTATATTGGCGATTATGTGACGGTTGGACATTCGGCAATTATTCATGCTGCTACAGTTGAAGATTATGCATTAATTGGTATGGGTTCAGTCATTTTAAATGGAGCTAAAATAGGGAAACAAGCAATGGTCGCTGCAGGAACTGTTGTTCCACCAGGAAAAGTTGTTCCAGATAGAATGCTGGCATTAGGAAATCCAATGAGAATTATAAGAGAATTAACTGATGCTGAAATTCAAAAGAATTTAGAAAATGCTGAAACATATATTAAATTAGCTCAATCGTATAAGTAAACTCAATAAACACATAAGACACATAATTATATGTGTTTTTTTTATTATCTGAGTAATTACCTTGACAGACATAGTAATTTTTGATATATTTATCTCGTCATATAAGTTATATATTGGGGGTATTAAAATGAAAATAGCTGTTATTACTGACTCTGGAAGTAATCTAACGACAACATATATAAATTCAAAAGAAAATCTAAAAATGATTTCACTTCTACTAAATATAGATAACGAGTTTTATAGAGATCAAATTGAGGTTTCTTCTGAAGAAGTATACGAAAAACTTCATCAAACAAATATTCTTACAAGTTTACCTAACCTAGAAGATTTTATTGAAGCTGTAGAAGACTTTAAAGAAAAAGGGTATACTGATGTTCTAGTTATTACGATATCAAGCGGATTAAGTGGAACATATAATGGATTTAAAAACGCTGCAGATCAAGTGGATGGAATTAATATCCATTTCTATGATTCAAAAACATTATCAATGGCTGAAGGATACATTGTAGAAGAAGCATTATCACTAATCAAAAAAAATCTAACTATTGAAGAAATTAAAGTTAAACTAGATGAACTAAGATACAATAATATTTTAGCTATGTTTACTGTAGAGAACCTTAAATGGCTAAGAAAAGGTGGTAGAATTGGTAAAGTAGAAGGTACAATTGGAGAAATTTTACATGTTAAACCAATTATAGTAGTAGGCGATGATGGTGTTTATCATACATTATCTAAAGGGTTTGGTATGAAAAGAACATTCATCACAATGAGAAAAGCATTTAAAGAAAAATTTGGAGATGACTTAATCGAACTTACAATACATTATGGTGATAATTTAAATTCAGCTAAAGAAATTGAAGCTAGACTTGTAGATGATTTAAATGTGAACAAAATTACTATCAACCAGTTAACACCTGTTTTAGGAGTTCACACTGGTCCAGAAATGATTGCGATCATTGGAAAAAGAGTATAAAAACCGAATTTTTTCGGTTTTTTTTTATCATTTTTGTTAGTCATATTGCTAGCATTCATAAAATATTATAAAATAGTCATATATCAGGAGGAAGTATATATGTCACGTATGAAGAAATTCATTGAAAGACAAAAAAAATTAACTAGATTTCAAGCTTTGAAATCTATTTTTTCGTCTTTACTTATGACAGTTACAGTTGTTGTAGTAGCTACAATAGCAATTCCAAAAAGTCCTGAAGCAGAAATACTTGATTTAGATATTTTTACTAATCAGATTGTATATAACGTATTTGTAAAGGATAGTGACAGTGCAATAATTGAAGATACTTTAATTATTGAGTTAGAAAATCAATCTGAATTATATACATATCCATTACAGGTTGGTGAAAACACAGGAGTATTTACTGAATTAAGTGAGGACACTGAGTATACAATTCGGGTTTTAGCAGATAAAGGATTTGGCCCTGAAGTTTTAGATAAAGAAACATTTAAGACTTACGATAAAACTGGAGGGGCATTTACAAATATTGAGTTGTTATCTGAACCAGATTTTTTTGAACTAAATTATTTAATTGGATTATTTATAAATGACCCATTTGATGAATATGTAAGTGTTCAAATTAGATATGGATTTAAATATGAATATAGTGAAGAAATTTTAGATTTTTACACGATACCAATTAATAAAACTGATACTGAGTTCTTTATTAACGGAGTATTCAATGAAAATGTTGAAGTACATGTATACTTAGAAGCAGTTAATACTGATTCAGAAACTATAGAACTAGATTATATGACTTTTAGAACACCATATAATTTGTATGGATCATTCTATTTACAACAAGTATCCTATAATTTAATTAGTGTTTCAGTATATCCAGAATATCCAGAAAATGTTGAAATTGAGTATGAGTTAGTTTTAATGAGAAATTATGTTGAAATAGATAAAATCACATTAGAACAACCAAATTTTGATGAAGAAGATTTTCACCATCATTTCGATGCTTCTATTATATTTGATGGATTAAGGCCTTCAGTAGAGTACACATTAATTCTTATAGCGAATTACAGAAATCCGTATACACTGGTCGAAGAGTCAAAAGAGCTATATACTGAATATATTACTACACTTGAAAAACCAAGATATGATATTGAGGTAGTTGAAACAATAGAAGGATATGAAGTTATCATTTCCGCTGATGAACCTTTAAATTCATATGATCTAGCATATTACTATATATACGAAGCATCTGAATTTGGAGATATTATACTTGAAGGTCAAAGTTATTCCTTTGAATATTATGATAATCAATATCATGCAACATTCTTTATTTTAAAACCTATGTTATCCGATTATAAATTAGAAATTGGATTTAGAGATAGTAATAATTTTATTAATTATAGTATTTTATATAATAATCAATACCATGAGGGGGTAGAGTAATATGAAATTCAAATTTAAAAACTTAAGCAAATCAGAAAAAACTAGATTTATATTAGTGGCAGTGATAATTCTCATCTGTTTACTTTTGGGCATATTAGTTCCAATTGTCTTTCCTGGAACACAGTTTGCTAATATTATTGATAATTCTATAGGGAAATATTTTAATTTGTTAGATTTCTTCAAAAACAATTATATTACCTTATTAGAATCACTCGCAACACTAATCTTTATATGGATTATTTATAAAGTATTGATCATACTTATCAGTATTTTTATTAAGAAGGGGCATCGTAGTGAAACTGTAGGGAACCTAGTTATGAGTTCAATCAAGTATATTGCTGTAATCGCAGCTGCTTTCTTGATTTTATCAGCATGGAACGTTCAAACACCTACATTATTAGCAGGTGCTGGTATTATTGGATTAGCAATCAGTTTTGGTGCCCAAAGTCTAATCGAAGATATTTTTGCTGGGTTATTTATCATATTTGAAAAACAATTCTCTGTTGGAGATGTGATTCAGATTAATGACTTCCGAGGTGTCGTAAAAGAAGTTGGATTAAGAATAACTAAATTTGAAGATATTAATGGTGATATAAAAATCATCAATAACTCAGACATTAGAGGAGCAATCAATTCATCAAACGTCTTATCTCAAGCTATTTGTGAAGTATCAATTAGTTACAATGAAGATATTGTAAAATTTGAAGATATGATGAGAGAAAATCTCAAAACAATGAAAGAAAAAATTTCAACTATTAAAAAAGGACCATTTTTTGATGGTATTGAAAAATTTGGTGACTCTAGTATTACTATCAGAGTTGTTGCGTGGACAAATGAAATTGATAGATTATACACCATAAGGGAGTTAAACAAACAACTTAAAATATTGTTTGACACAAAGAAAATTGAAATGCCATTCCCTCAAGTTGTTGTTCATAAAGGCGAAACAAATTAATGTCAAGTTTTAAAGATTTAAGAATAGTTGATAACTTTTATCAGACATCAAGTTATTTTCCAATGCCAACTATTCTAGTTTCAACAATTGATGATGAAGGAAACACTTCAATTGGCTCTTATAGTTTATGTTTTCCTTATTATGTAGCTGGAAAAGATTATTATGCGATGCTTTTAGAATGTAGAAATAGTTCTAATACAGCTCAACATTTATTACAAAGACCTAAATGTGCTTTAAATTTTATTCCAAATAATAAAACTTACTTTAAAGAAGCAGTTAGATTAGGTTTCCCAGGAGATACTCCAAAAGAAAAAATGAGCAAACTACTCTTTCATCTAGAAGAAGGTTTAGCCAAAGACGGACCACGTCCAAAAGTTGTAAGTGAATCATTTCAAGTGTTTGAATGTACTTGGGTTAATACTTTAGAAAATGCTTTTGAATGCAAAGCTGGTGAATTAGAAGGATATCAACCACCCTATAAAGAATTTAATGGAATAACCAGTAAATTCGGAGCGCATTTTATCTTAAAAATTGATAAAATCATTATGAAGGAAAAATACCATCAAGCAATTATTGATGGTGTAAAATCAAAGAATTTTCCAAAAATTCCTGTAGATTACGGTTATAGAGATAACACTCATTTTTGGTATTCTGATTCAACAAAATATCATAGCGAAGAAGTTCCTGCACCAAAAGAAATAGATATTAAAACAGTAAGATACGCAGCTGATAGAACTGATCCAGATATTCATTTTACTGATGATGCTTGTAAGAGATTAGCAAAAGTTCCAAGAATATTTTTGAAAGCTGCCTTAGATGGCTGTGTTAAATGGGCTAAAAAGAATGATGTGACAACAATTGATTTAGCAGAATTAGAAATAATTAATGATAAAAGAAGTAAAGAGAAGAAATAAAGACTTATAGGATAGATGCTATTGATTTAGCATCTATTTTTTTAATTAAATCTATAAAATTTTTATTGCTAAATAAGCAATTAAATTATATAATAGAAAGCGCTTACTAAACTAAATATATTCGGAGGATTTAAATGATTAAAACAATCAATGATGCTTTAACTTTTATTGAAGCAAATAATATTGAAATGATTGACTTTAAAATTATTAATTTAGATGGAAGATGGAGACATATTACAATCCCTGCTGAAAACTTTAAACCTGAACTTTTTGAAAGTGGGATAGGGTTTGATGCAAGTAACTATGGATATGCCCCTGTTGAAAATAGTGATATGGTGTTTATACCAGACGTTGAAACAATGGTGATTGATCCTTTTACTGAAATTAAAACCGTAAATATGATGGGGGATGTTTTAGTCATTGGAAAAGAAAACAAACCATTTAATCAATACCCAAGAAACATTGTAAAAAGAGCTGAATCAGTGATGAAAGAATTAAATATAGCTGATACAATGTTAGTAGGTCCTGAATTTGAATTTCATATTTTTGATCACGTTGCTTTTGAAGTGAAATCTAATTCAGCTTTTTATCACGTGGATACATCACAAGCAGAGTGGCATTCAGGAAAGAGAACTGATGACAATAATGGTTATCAGGTATCAACGCATGGTGGATATCATGTTGATATACCTAACGATATTAATTATGACCTAAGAAGTAAAATCTGTAATTACTTAAATAATTGGGGAGTAAAAGTTAAATATCATCATCATGAAGTCGGTGGATCAGGCCAACAAGAAATTGAAGTGGCATTTGGTAATATGAGTAAAATGGCTGATAATACAATGATTGCTAAATATATTATTAAAAACGCAGCTAATAAAGCGAACAAAACAGCTACTTTTATGCCTAAACCATTAAGAAATGAAGCAGGTAACGGGATGCATATTCATATGATGTTGTTTAAAGATGGAAAACCTTTATTTTATGATGAAGATGGATATTCAGGATTAAGTAACTTCGCAATGAACTTTATGGGTGGAATCCTAAAACACATTCATTCATTATGTGCTTTTACAAATCCTTCAACCAATTCTTATAAAAGACTTATACCAGGATATGAAGCTCCAGTTACGATTGGATATGCAACAGCTAATCGATCAGCTGTTGTAAGAATACCAGCTTACGCTAAAAAACCAAATGTAAAACGTTTTGAATTAAGAAATCCTGATGCTTCCTCTAATCCATATTTTGCTTATGCTGCAATACTAATGGCTGGTATTGATGGTGTCATCAATAAAATTGATCCAAATGAATATAATTGGGGACCATTTGATTTTAATTTATATAATTTAAATGATGAAGAAAGAAGTAAAATTGATTCTTTGCCTAGAACATTAAATGAGGCGTTAGATGCATTGGAAGTAGATTATGACTATTTATTACGAGGAGATGTATTTCCAAAAGAACTGCTTGAAGTGTGGATAAAAAACAAGAGACAAGAAGTAAGAAAAATAAATACGACACCTCACCCAGCAGAGTTTAAAAAATATTATGATTTTTAATACTTAAATTTAAATTGAGCCTATTTTATAGGCTCATCTTTTTCTTATTATGCTATAATATTTACAAGGAGTTTTAAACTATGAGACAAGTAATAAAAGAAAAACTACATATCATCTTTTCATTTCTTATTTTTTATCTAATCGTAGAAATGATCATGTTTAAATGGGTTGATTTTGGGTTTTTGCCAAAGAATTTATTGATTGATTTAATCATTGCTTTTGCTTTGGCTAGTTTTATATTCTTAATAAAATCAACTAGAATTTCCATTATTTATATTGCTTTTATATTTGGTATAATCATTGCATTATTTCTTATTAATGCTACGATGTACTCGGTTTATTATGATTTATTTACGCTTCAACAATTACAACTAATCAATGAAGCAAGACATGTTTTTTCATTTGATCATATATCTTTTTCTAGTATTATTATAGCTACTATTGTCTCCATATTTTATTTAGTATATTTAATTTACTTATGGAGGAAGTATACGAAGTTAGATGTTAAAGTATCTAAATTTATATTAAAAGGATTAGCTTACTTCGCTACTTCAATGATTATCGTTTTTTCTTTCTTTTATATAAACACTGAAAGTATTAATGATTTTGTTGAAGATACAAATGTTACCGCATTAAAAAGATCTAGATTTGAAAAATATGGTTTTTTTGGATATTACACAAAAGAAGTTGAAGATTTATTATATCAAGCAAATATCATTGAAGATAATTATGTTGATATTGATCCAAGTTTAAGTGAGCCAACAGATTATTTTGGCTTACTAGAAGGATATAATGTAATAAATATTTTACTAGAATCAGTTCAATCGTTTGCTATAAATGAAGTTTTAACACCGAATATGTATATGTTAATGGAAGAAGGGTTATATTTTCCTAATAGTTACAGTGAAAATAAAACAAATGTCTCTGAATTAATTTCAATTATAGGTAACTATCCTACCGTACATATTAGTACTAATTATAATGAATATGATTTTTCATATTCATTACCAAACATACTTAATTCAAATGATGGATATATTACTAATTTCTTTCATGATAATGTTTCAGAATTCTATTCACGAGGAACTCTGATGCCTCAAATAGGTTTTGAAAATAATTATTTTCATGATGACTTATTCCCTGATTTAGAAATGTGGCATTGGACTGGAGATTACACATTAGATAGTGTAACGATGGATAGAATGTTGCCTTATTTATCAAGTACAACAAGTCCTTTTTACTCTTTCTGGGCTACAATGTCTACTCATGGCCCATATAATCAAGGAACCATTAATATACCTTTATTTGAACAATATGGATATTTCGATGCGATTGATCAAGCAGAAGAACAAGGGCTATGGACAAATGTTTTAGATGGATATTCAGAAGAAGATGAACTAAGAATTAGGCATTATCAAGCTGAAGTAATGAATTTAGATGAAGCCATAGGATTAATGCTTGACGATCTTGAAGCAAAAAACATATTAGATAATACGATTATCATATTATATGGAGATCATAATGTATATTATCACAACATTCATATGAAGATGTTTGAAGACACAAATAACAGTTTTTATAATATGGATATGTATAAAAATTTCTTCTGCATTTACAATCAAACTTTATCTCAAGAGTATCTAAGGATATCTGGAGACACGGATACAGTTATAGATGAATGTGTTTCACCATATGTTATTGCACCAACATTACTAGATTTGTTAGGATATCAGTATGATGAAAACTTGTTTTTAGGTACTTCAGTTTTTGATGATATTGAAGATATATTTTACTCATTTAAGTTGACAGGATTTATGAACTGTAATCTTTACTCATCAGATGGAGAGACTATCCTTTATTATAAAACTGACTATACAGATGAAGAATTAGCGATATTTAGCGCTAAAAGCGAATTAATAAAATTCAAAATTGATTACATTAATGATTGGTATTTAAGCAGTCGAAACAATCTAGATTAATTGATTAAATTAAACACTTAATCCATAAAATTAAGTGTTTTTAAATATATATAAAATTATAATAAAAAACACTTTCTTTTTTAGAAAAAAGTAGTATAATATTGGTTGTTTTTATAAATATAAGGAGGGACATATTATGTGGCAAGCTATTTTAGATTTTATAACATCTGTAACTATTTGGGAGGCTTTATTAATTTTATTCGCTAAAGTAACTGAGGTAACAATATCAACTTTAAGGATTATCTATATTAATAAAGGATTTAGAAAACTAGGTACATTGCTTTCCTTGATAGAAATATTATTATTTGTATTTATTGCATCAATTGTAATTACTGGTGTTCAAGAAACTCCTATGAAGGGAATTGTCTACAGTATTGGTTTTGCGACAGGAGTATATTTAGGGTCCCTTGTGGAAAATAAATTAGCAGTAGGAAAAATATATATTCAAGCAATTATCATGAGGGAAGAAGCATCAAAAGTAATTAAAGAACTAAGAGATGCAGGATACGGTGTAACGGTTATTAGTGCTCAAGGTAAAGCAAAAAGCCGTAAAGTATTAATGATTTTTGCAAACAGAAAGAATAAAGATGATATTATTAGATTGATAAACGAATTAGATGATGACGCTTTAATTGTAGCTAATGAAGTTTCTATGATGAAGGGTGGATATGTTAATTCATTTAGAAGGATTGCAAAATAAAAAACAATAAAAAAAGCCTTGAAAACCAAGGCTTTTTTATTTAGTAAATTCTTCTTGTTATTCTACAGGAATTAATCCCATAGCTCTTGATCCATCAAACTCAGCAAATACTAAATAGTAAGTACCAGCTTCTAAAGCTGAAGGGTTACCCCATGGATCAGCCCATGTACCAGTAGTATATGTAACATCATCTACAGTAACTGATTCAGTAGGTGTTTCTACCCACTCAGGCATGAATAGTGTATCAGGAGTTAAATTATCAATAGCTCCACTTTCTGGATTTTGTGCCCAGAAATCTCTTGTGTCTGGATCACCAACTGGTGTTCTAATAACTTTAATTGTTAAGTTTCCATCAAGATGAGTGTTTACACCATCAATAATGAAATTTTGCCCCCAACCAGCATCGTCTGCTAAAGTAACTTCAAGAATATATAAATATTCAACACCACTTAATTGATCTTTTATAGAAGCAACTCTTTCATCATTTTTTGCGATAGCTGTCATTTGGTACTCTGCTAGAGTATCCCAAGCAAGATTGTTTCCTGCTGCGTAATAATCTTTTTCTGTGTTCTCTAAAGTTCCACAACCAACTAATGAAATTGATAGAACTAAACCTAAAACTAATGCTAAAACTTTTTTCATTTTTTTCTCCTTATATATTTTATAGTATTTATCTTATAATTACAATAATTATATCACTTAGGGCGTTAGCTGTCAATAAATCTGCGGGTTTTTAGCTTAAACATGTAAACGCTTTTAGTTATTTTAATACAACAGATGTATTGGCTGAAATAGTGAGTGTTTGGCCATCAAGAGAAGCCTCTCCATAACCAGCATAACCTCTCATTACTGAAAATGTGTAATCGGTATAATTACTTAAATTGATGGTTACTTCAGAATCTCCTAAATTATGAAATACTCCTACAGAAGAATTATTATATGTAAATAAAACACCACCAAAAGTTATATAATCAAAATCAATTAATGTATATGTACCCCTAGCAATTTCTGGGTTAGCCTTTCTTAACATAATAAGTTTTTTATAATGATTATATAAACTATCTTTATCTTTCAAATGGCTTTTTACAGTACCATTAATCTGATTGTCGTTATCATAAGTTGAACCAATTGGATCTTTTACTGAGTCTCTATCTCCCCATAACATAGCTAATCTACGGTTTGCATCTGTGTTTTCTGTTCCTCTAACACCTTTCATTCCTATTTCTTCACCATAGTAAATAAATGGGGTTCCATAGGTTAACATATATAAACTAGCCGCATTATACATTGTGTAATCTTCTAAACTTAGATAGCCAGCTGCTCGATTCATATCATGATTAGATATGAAAGGAGTTAGAATTGCTTCACTATTTACATTAGTAACAATATTTCTATATTGATTTAAATATGCAAAATACCAAGAAACATCATCAATGCCTTTCGCTGTTGAAGCAACGACGCCACTTGATTGACTCATTCCAAAGTCAAAGTTACTAAAAGATTCATAATAATCAGCTATTTCACTATCTCCTGACCATACTTCACCAACGATGTATGTATCAGGATTTATTTCTTTACATTCAGAAACGAACCAGTTCCAAAAATCAATATTTTTTGTTTCATCATGTAAATAAACATATTTAGCTGCATCCAATCTAAAACCATGAACGCCTAAATCATACCAAAACTCTATGATATCAATGATTTCATCTTTAACCTTAGGATTATCCATATTTAGTTCAGGCATACTACTAGAAAAATTGCCTTCATAGTATAAATCAATCCCATTAACTAATTGATAATATACATGGCCATCTTCTTTTTCATCTTGTGTAACAAGTGTATAATAATCTAAATATTCATTTGAATAATCTCCATCTTGAACAGCTTGTTTAGCTGCTTTAAACCAAGGATGTTGATTAGATGTGTGATTAAGAACTAAATCAATGATTACTTCAATTCCTCGGTTATTTGCCTCAGTAATGAATTGACTAAAATCATCAATTGTTCCATAATCATCATCAATATCTTTATAATTAGTTACATCATATTTGTGGTAACTAGGAGAAGGCATAATCGGCATTAACCAAATGCCTTCTATCCCTAAGCTTTTACCACTAGAATCATCTCCATCATTTAGATAATCTAAACGATTAATTAATCCTTGAAAGTCTCCTAAACCATCCGAGTCACTATCTGAGTAAGTCCCTACTAAAATTTCATAGTAAACTCTATAGTTATCATCAAGTTCTTCGGAAACTAATAAATCATCTTCAATTTTATATTCTCTCATACTATTACAAGCACTTAAACAAAAGATGCTAATAAATAGAATAAGTAATAAAATAAATTTCTTCATAAAAAACCTCTAATTAATACTATCCTTTAACTGAACCAGCCGTAACTCCTTCAACATAGTATTTTTGCATTGATAAGAATAAACCAACAATTGGAATAGCCACGATCATACAACCTGCAGTAAATGTTGTGAATAAGTTAGAATCGGTTTGTTCACCATATATCATATTGTATAAACCGACGGCGACTGTCCAGGTTTTTTTATTGGCTTCTCCAATGATAACCCTCGCAAAAATGAAGTCCATCCATGGCCCAATAAATGCAAGTAATGCTGTATATATAATAATTGGTTTACTTAAAGGTAAAACAATCTTCGCAAATATTTGAGAATTAGTAGCTCCATCTAATCTAGCTGACTCAAGTAATGAATTAGGAATGATGTCAAAGAACCCTTTAGCAACATAGAATCCAAGTCCTGCACCAGCTGAATATACTAAGATTAAAGCAAATAAAGTTTGTGTCAATTGGAATGCTTTTAATATATAGTAGATAGCAATCATTGACATAAATCCAGGGAATAATCCAAGAATAATCGCTACATTCAAAAATGTTTTTCTTGCCTTAAATTTAAGTTTACTCATCACATAGGCTACTGTCAATGTAAGTAAAGTAGATATAACAAAAGAAATTGAAGAAACAAATAATGTGTTTAAGAACCATCTAGGGAATAATGTTTCAGTAAATAAATACTTAAAATTATCAAAACCAATTGCATGTGGTATATAGTGACTTACCACAATACCAATTAATTTAGGCCCTTGAACGGTTGCTTCATATTCAGCTCTAATCGAGTTGAGGAAAATCCATAGAATCGGATATAACCAAATAATAGCTAATATAGCTAAAGCAATGTATGAAAGAATTAATGAAGTTCTTTGTGAAGCTTTATAACTCTTAAGTTTAACTTCTTTAGTTTGCATCATTGGAAAGCATCCTCCTCTTTATATGATTTACTTCTACGATAACTTAATAAAGTAGCAGTAGCTGTAATAATAAATGTCATAATAGCGATAACAGAACCGATATTGTATTCTGCTTCATCAATGGTTAATTTATATAACCATGTAACTAACAGATCTGTTTCGCCTGCAATATATCCTGGTACTGTTGGTCCACCACCTGTCAGCAAGTATATAACATTGAAACTTGTAATATTTCCTACAAATGAAGTAATCAAATATGGAGCTGTAACAAACAATATATATGGCACTGTAATATGCCTGAATGCTTGTCTTTTTGTTGCACCATCAATTTGAGCAGCTTCATATAAATCTTTTGGAACATTCATCAAAATACCGCTTGTCATTAACATTGTATATGGAATACCAATCCATATATTAATAACAATGATTGTAATTCTAGCTGTCCAAGCACTATCGGCTGTAGACAGGAATTTAATTGGTGCATCAGTTAAGCCTATAGTCATAAGCATATTATTAACTGGACCAAATTCACCTAATAAGTTTCTCATTGCTAGCAAGGAAATAAATTGAGGAAGAGCAATAGTAAGAATAAATATAGTTCTCCATATTTTCTTGCCTTTGATACCTTTTTTATTAATAAGTAATGCAAGTAATATACCACCTATATAACAAGTCGCAGTAGCACTAAATGCCCATAACAATGTCCAACCCAGAACAGGAGCGAATCTTACTGATATTTCTCCTGTACCATTAAAGATAGCAATAAAGTTATCAAATCCAACCCAATCAAATAATACTTGTCCAGCAGGATGTAAAGAATCATAATTTGTAAAAGCAATTAAAATCATAAATATTGTTGGTAAAACTGTGAAAGTTATAATACCTATGATTGATGGTGTTAACATGGCGATATGGAATCTTGTATCTAATAATTGTCTAATATCTTCTTTAAAAGAAGTAGGTGTTTTTCCTTCTCTAAGATCCGTGTCTGCTTTATAAGCACTTCTAATATTAGCAAAGTATGTAGCAAAGAATAAACCAATTACACCGAAAGTAATTACACCAAATAATAACATTAACATTGAGTTGTCTGTTGGTGTAAAGATACTTCCTGCTTCTGTACCTAATGTAAAGAAATTAATGATTGCTTTAAATCCAAACGGAGTATCATTAACTTGGGGTGAAAATATCATTAAAGCTAAGAAACCAAGTTGTAAAATTAAGAAAAGTATACCTTTAATGATTTGTTTGTGAAAGAAACTTCCTGCACCCATAATGAAATGAGACAGTTTAGTTCCTAAACTACCATCTTTAAATCTAAAAATAAATTTCTTAAAGCTTTTGCCTATCTTGGCAAAAACAGATAAGAAGCGAAATTTACGCTTCTTAGTAATGTCTTGATTATCTGCCATAGTATCTCCTTAAGATACAATTACTCTGGTCTTAATCCAGTTGTCCAAAGTGATTGAATGATAGTTAATTGGTCGATGATTGCTTGATCAGTTGAGAAAGAACCATCTTCATTTTCTAATATTTCTAAGAATAAATCAGGAGCACCTTTTGAATAATAGTAAGTATTATATTTACTATTATAACCAAATGGTTGAGAAATTCCCCAAGCAAACATTTCAACTTGAGCTCTAGCTAATTGTGCATCTAATGTATCTGCTTCAAAAGCTTCAAATTCAGTAGAAGCATTTTTGTAAGCAGGTAAGTTAGCTGCTTGTTCAAATGATTCTTCTTGAACTTCTTTACTTGATAAGAATAATAATATATCTTCTAAATATTCAGCTTTATTACTGTTTTTCTTAATTACAAACATTTTAGTATCAGCAAATGTACCTGATTTATAAACTGTTCCTTCAGTAGCTGTACCATATGCATCATCTGCAGTCAATGTAAATGTTGGTAATACAGTTATACCTAAATCTTCTCCTAAAGCTGATGTAGCAGCTTCATAATGCCAAGCTCCACCGATAGTTGATAATGTTTTTTCGTCTCTTAATTCAACTTCCCATCCAGAATCACTAGGTGCTTTACCACCGTTTTCGTCCATGAAGAATCTTTGGCCCCATTTCATCTTGGCGATTGTATCATCACCTAGAGCATAGCAATTTTCTTGAACACCATCGGTATATAATTCTAATGTTGTAGAATGATCAGTAGCGTCAGTAGCTAATAATAAGAATGAATTATTAAATCCACCTGCTTCTGTTAATGTCATTGCATTCATATTAGCTGTTTGAGCAGCTTCCCAAATGCCTTCCCAAGTTTCTGCTTGTTCTTCAGTAATATAAGCTGTATTGTAATATAAAACTAAACTTTGTGCTACATAAGGAATACCAAATGTATACTCAGTGCCATCAACAGTACCTTTAATTACATCCAAAAAGCCTTGAGGATTATCATTTGCAATTTGTGTTAATAGTGCTTCTGACTGAACTGGTGCAATTGCACTTGAACCTGCAATCAATTTACCCAAGTTATCATGAGGTACAGTGAAAATATCTGCACCTGCGTCTGTATCATCTAAGAAAGTAGCTGCAGCTGTACTTGAATCAACACCTACTACTGAAACAGGATATGGGAATTCCTTTTCATGTGTAGCATTGTAGTCTTCAACATATTCAACCATCTTAGCTGCATAGAAATCTACAGATTCAGCTCCTACCCAGATTAGTAACTCTTTGTTGCCTCCACAACTTACTGCGCCAAATAAAACCATTAAGAATAATAGCGCACTTAACATAACTTTTTTCATATCTAATCTCCTTTATAATCTTTGTTTGTATTGTATCATTTATATATATTGATTTCAATATATGTAAAGTAATCTACCTTAATTATAACCTATTATTGCATGTGTTATCGTTTTCATTTTTTATTTACCTTATAATTTTTGCAAGTAATCTATGATATAATTAAAGACAAAGAATAGGGGGAATATTATGAAAAAAGTTCTTTTATTAGTGATGGCTATACTAAGTTCATTTCTTGTTGTGAATGTAGTGAAAGCCGATCAAGATGTAGATACATTATATATACATTATTATAGATTTGGTGGAGATTATGCTGATTGGGATGCATGGATTTGGCAGAGCTTACCTACTTCTGAAGCAGGGTCGAATTACGATTTTATTGCAGATGAAACAGCTGTTGATTATAATTATGGTGGAGTTGTGTCAGAAATTGATATAAATGAAGCTTTTCCAAATGTTACTGAGATTGGAATCATCCTAAGAAGAGGTGGTGACAACTGGGATGAAAAGGATACTGGCGGCGATAGGTTGGTAACCTTACCAGCAACTTCTTCAAACGGTGAAATCCATTTGTATTTTGTTGAAGGAGATTCAAGCATAGGTACCTCTATCGATGATCCTGATGGACCTGCCAAAAATCCAAAATTTAAGTTAGCTTATTTTACGTCATTGAACGAGATTTTCTTTACTGCTACAGAAGATTTACCAGCAGCTAATGTTAGTCTTTTAGTTGATGGAGTAGCGGATACAACAGTTACAGTCGCTACTAATGGGTCAACCGGAACAATAACATTAGAAAATGAGTTAGATTTTGGCAAATCATATGTAGTAGAAGCAACTTTTCCTTCAGATAGTACAGTTAATAACTTAGCTGTAACATATGATGGAATATACGATACACAGGAATTCGAGGATGAATTTGCCTACGATGGAGATTTAGGAGCGATTACAAGTCTAAATGAAACAACATTTAGAGTTTGGGCTCCAATTTCAGAATCAGTTGAATTGAATTTATATGATACAGGAACACCTTTAAAATATGGTGGTACTGATACACCTACGAAAACAGTTTCTATGACTAAAGGTGAAAACGGAACTTGGTATTATATAGAAGATAGTAATTTACATGGTACTTATTATACATATACAGTCACAAATGGTTCTAAAACAAGTGAAATTGTAGACCCTTATGCAAAAGGTGTAGGTATTAATGGTTTACGTGGATTAGTAGTTGATTTTGGTCAAGTTAATCCAGTTGGATTTGATTATGACGATAGACCAGATAATATAGATGAGTATACAGATGCTGTAATCTATGAATTACATGT
>CAZZPD010000004.1:44469-50043 GCA_964655885.1 uncultured Candidatus Izemoplasmatales bacterium
GGATATTATTTTAGAAAAACAAGTTCAGGTACATTCTCAAATGGTTCAGGTACAGGAAATGAAACTGCAAGTGAAAGAGCAATGATGAGAAAATTTATGGTTGACTCTACAGTTTTCTGGGCTACTGAATATAATATTTCAGGATTTAGATTCGACTTGATGGGTCTTCATGATACAGAAACAATGAATGAAATAGCTACACAATTAAGAGCTATAGATGAAACAATCATGGTTTATGGAGAACCTTGGACTGGTGGAACAACACCGCTTGATGAAAATTTAAAAGCTGATAAAGCTAACTTAGCTGATATGCCTTTTGTAGGAGCTTTTAATGATGATATTAGAGATGGAATCAAAGGTTCAGTATTCGCTAGAGAACAAGGTGGATATGTTCAAGGAGATTTTAGTTCAACTTACTTAACTAAAGTAAAATATGGTGTTGTTGGTGGTATTGCTTATCCAGGATTAGATGGAACAAAACTATCAAGAAATTATATATGGCATACAGAACCATATAAAACATTAAATTATGTTGCTTGTCATGATAATAATACATTGTATGATAAATTATATTTAACTCTAGAAGAAGATAATTTGTTGGATTTGATTGTTCCAATGCAAAAACAATCTTATGGATTGGTCTTAACATCTCAAGGAATAGCATTTATTCATGCAGGTGATGAGTTCTTAAGATCAAAACCAGCTGAATCTGGGTCAGGATTTGATCACAACAGTTATGAATCACCAGATTCAGTAAATCAAATTGATTGGTCACTTAAAGTAAGTGAAGATGGTTTAAATGTATATAACTACATTAAGGGATTAATCGCTTTAAGACTTGGCCATGATTCATTTAGAATGACAAACTCTACTGATATCATAAACAACTTAGATTTTGTCTATGAAGATGAAGAAGGAATCATTGCTTATACAATTTCAAATGATGCAAGTCTTGATGCATATGAATCAATTTTAGTAATTAGTAATGCAAATGATAAAAACACTCGTTTAGAGCTACCTACTGGTGGAGCTTGGGTATTAATCGTTAATGATGAAGAAGCTATATTAGAGGAACCTGAGATTTATAAAGGTGGACAAAAAATTAGCATAGAAGAACATTCAGTTTATATTCTATTTAGAGGATTATCAGATACAGTAACTGACCCAATTGATACAACTGGAGCAATTGCCTTAGCAGCTGAAGAAGCAGCTACGCTAAATGATTATAGTGCAGTTCCAACAATTATCATTAGTGTTTCTAGTGCAGTAGTTGTCTTAGGAGCAGTAGCGTTTTTCATTATAAAACGCAGAAAATAAAATTTAAATCGATACCTTTAAGGTATCGGTTTTTTTTCTTTAAATATTAGTGTATAATATTTATAAACAACAAGAGAAGATTGGAGTGATTTTATGAAGATTTTAGTGCTAGGTGGAGCTTCATATGATGATATTGTTCATGTGGATGAATTTTTTGAATCTACAAGTTCAACTGTTTTTACCAATAAATCATATGCTACACCAGGATCAACTGGTATTGGAAAATCAATAGCTTTAAGAAAGCTAGGTTTTGATGTAACTTTTCAAGCCTTAATTGGGGATGACTATTATGGAAAAATGATAACAAACACGATGAAGAAAGAAGGAATTAAATTTCATCCGCATATTACAGATAAAACTGAAAAACATATCAATATTATGAATAAACATGGCGAAAGAATCACAATGTTTACTCAGATGGCTAGCGAATTAGATATAGATGTATATAAATACGAAAAATTAATTAAAGAAGCAGATATCGTTGTTTTAAATATAAAAAACTACTGTAGATATTTTATTCCACTTCTTAAAAAATATAATAAGCCAGTGTTTTGTGATTTACATGATTATGATGGGTTTAATCCACACCATCAAGATTTTATAATCAACTCAGATCATATTTTCTTTAGTACTGAAAAAATGAAGAACTATGAATTGTTTATGAACAATATGATTAATAAAGGAAAAAAACTAGTAATCGCTACTAAAGCAAATGATGGAGCAGTTGCCTTAGATAAGAATGGTTTAGTAGAAATTCCTTCTAATAAAATCAAAATCATTGATACAAATGGTGCTGGAGATAATTTCTTTGCTGGTTTCCTATATGGATACACGCATAAACATAACTTAAAAGATAGTCTTTTGATGGGAAGAATAGCAGCTGAAAGCTGTATACAATCTGAAAAAATAGTTTCAGACGAACTAAGCGAAGCTTATTTAGAAGAAAATTTTGAAAAACTAAAAAATATTGTTGAAAATCTATATGATATAGGTTAAAATATATAGTGCTATCACTATATATAAGCAGGTGTAGTTTAATGGTAAAACAGGTGCTTGCCATGCATCGGATGGGGGTTCAATTCCCCTCGCTTGCTCCAAAAACTATTTGAAAGGAAGTAAATTAGAAAATTAACTTCCTTTTTTTTTCTTGTTTACTCAATTTTTCTAGAAATATATTCTTTTCATTATTTTTTTAAATGTATGTTATAAAAAACTATTGTCATTTTCCTTCTTTAATGATATAATTCAAAAATATTTGAACAATTAAGATATATTCACTAATAATATTTGTATATTTTAACTATTCAAAAAAAATAAAGAGGATATAAGGAGAAAATATGAAAACAAGTAAAGATTACAGAATTGATGCAGAAAATCTATTAAAGGGAAAATATACAGAAGTAATTGTTACTTTCTTAGCCTTTAGTGTTGTGTCAGGATTATTAGGTTTTATTTATTCAGAATTTGCTCCAAAATATGATTATGCAACAATGGTTGTTATAGATAATGGTCAGCCATTTTTAGCATTCATTGTAAATGTTTTAAACTTTATGTTTACAGTGGGGTTTATGTATTCAATATTCTACATAACTATCAGAATAATTGATAATAAAGTCATTGATATAAAAGAAGCTTTTATGTCAGGATTTAAAAACAATTATTCTAGAAATCTTGGCCTACATATATTGATGGCTTTATATACATTTTTATGGACTTTATTATTTATAATCCCAGGGATTGTTAAGAGCTATGCTTACTCTATGTCTTTTTATTTGGTAAATAAAGAACCTGATTTAAAGTCATCGGATGCTATTGATAAATCAAGAGAACTAATGAATGGATATAAAATGAATTTATTCATACTAGATTTATCATATATTGGGTGGTATTTGTTATCAATATTAACATTTGGCATCTTATTGTTATGGGTAGTTCCAAGACATTATACCGCTAGAACTTTAATGTATGATTATATATATAATAGAAGACATCTAGAAGAGAATTTACAAGTAAAAGAAATACCTGAATTAATATAATATAAAACAAGTTTATTCCTAATGGAGTAAACTTTTGTTTTATTTAAGGACCAACACTTAAATAAATAGATTAACTTTGATCTTTTATTATATAGTTCTTGATATTGTGAATATTCAAATTTATTTCATTAAAATTTATTATACATTCTTGCACAGCCATTAATTAAGAGTATAATAAACTTGGGAGTGATACAATGAAAATATTTAAATCAGTTTTGCCTTTTGTTCTAATTCTTTTTGTTAAAATATTTATAGACATTTCTTATTATGGTGATAGGAATTTACTCTACTTAGTATCTAATACCTTGTATACTTATTTACCATATTATATTGCATTAATAATTGCTATGGTTTATCTTAATAAAAACAATAAATTTAAAAGAATAATACTAGCTTTTATAGTATTTGTTTCAATTATTATGTTACTGAATAGTATACCAATTTACTTGCTAATATTATTTAACATAAGCATAGGTTATTTGTTTAATTTTACAGCTTTAAGCAACATTGTTTTTATAGGGTTAGCGTGCTTAGTATTAATTAATTCAATCCTTTCAAGAAAAACAATAGCGATCGTAGTTTCTACCGTATCGTTATTTGTAGTTATATATACTGAATTAGTATTTATTCCCGGACTGGACTTTAACCCTTATAATGAATTTATAACATTATTTGAACACGGATTTTATAAATCAATGTTAAGATCATTTTCTACAATTTTATTAATATGGATTAATGTTTTCTTAAGTTTTTATGCACTCCTTTTATCAGAATCAAATAAATAATGATTGATAACTTTTATAAGTCATATTGAAATTATTATATATTCAATTTATAATAAAATTAGAGGTGATATAATGAAATATTTTATTAAAGATTATGACACTAGATATTTTGCTGGTATAGAGTTTCCAGAAGGAGTAAGGCTTCAAACCGACGATAACAAAAAGATTCCAGAGTTATGGGATAAGTTTTTTAACAAGTATAATCAAACAATAGATGGCCAAGTAGAACCTAATCATTATATAGGATTAGAATGCTATCCATTCGATTTTATGGAATCAAAAGTATTTGATTATTTTGTTTTAGCAGAAACGAAAGATTTACTAGAAATTAATGATGAAATAGTTACAAAAAAACTAAAAAAGGGAAGATATATTTGTTTCCCAATTAGATTTGATCAGATTACTAGTGAAATTCAAAAAGTTTATGAGTTTATTAAGAAGGAAAATATAAAAGTGCATATGGGGTTTGATTACGAAGATTATATTCCTGAAGAAAATTATAGTGAACCTGAAGCAATTCTGAATTTTTGTTTTTTATTAGATGAAGAATAATTTTATGATAGATATAAGGCTGTAAAATAGCCTTTTTATTTTGCAAAAATTTATCAGATAAATTTCTATCAATATTGAAAAAACTATGATATAATAATTATTGATGTAAGCGTTTGTAATTAATTAAATAAGGAGAATGAAATGACACGATTATCAGATGGTGTTTTAAACCTTGAAATGATGGCTGTTGTAAAAGACAAAGCAGACATAGGCTTTTCTTATGTCAAAAAGACTATCTCAACAGATTTAAAACCAGGAGAAGTATTGATTGAAGTTAAAACCGCATCTTTTTGTGGGACCGATTATCACATTTATGAGTATAATAAATGGGCTAAAAATAGACTTCATTTACCATTAACAGTAGGGCATGAATTCAGTGGAGAAATTATTAAAATAGCTCCTGATGTTACTAGAGTACAAGTAGGAGATATCGTTAGTGCAGAAACTCATATTATTTGTGATGAATGTGAATTTTGCTTAAGAGGTGAAGGGCATATTTGTCAAAACACTAGTGTTATTGGTGTTGATAGAGATGGCTGTTTTGCTAAGTATATTAAAATCCCTGCTAAGAATTGTTTTGTAAATAATAAAGAACACGATCCTTTGGAACTAAGTGTACAAGAACCTTTAGGAAATGCAGTTCATACAATTACACATTTTCCTATAGAGAATAAAGATGTTGTTATTCTAGGCTGTGGACCAATTGGTATCATGGCAGTTGATGTAGCTAAAGCATACAATGCTAGAAAAGTAATTGCGATTGAAGTAAGTGAATATAGACTTAATTTAGCTAAAAAATTAGGTGCTGATTACGTCATTAATCCTATAAAAGAAAATGTATATGAAAAAGTTATGGAATATACAAATGGTATGGGTGCTGATGT